>JBBTCJ010000069.1:0-3082 GCA_038043285.1 Planctomycetota bacterium
CGACGGAGATCGCCGTGACCACGCGCGCTCGAGCAACGACCAAGCCTCCGCCCGCTGCGGTCAAGTCGCCCGCGCCGGGCGAACTCCTGAACGCTCTTCCCGCGGGTGTACTGGTGGTCGACGCCGACCTGCGCGTCCGCCGCCGCAACGAGAGGGCCGCCGCCTGGCTTGGTCGGGGCGATGACGTTGCGTCCTTGTTCCGCGAAGCCAGGTTCCTCGGCCGCTTCGAGGGCTGGGAGCACGAACTCGATGCGATCCGTCGCTCGGGAACGACGCGACGTCTGGAATGCGCCGTCAGAACCCTCGACGACGGCGAGGTTCGCGTGCTTCATCTGCACCTCGCCCCGCTGCCGGCGCCCCGCGTGAAAGGGGCCGATCCATCCGTCGTCATTCTGGTCACCGACTTGGGACGCCAGGACGCCGTTGACCAGAGGCATGAAGTCGTCCGACGACTCACCGCCCTGGGCAAGCTTGCCGCCCGCGTCGCCCACGAGTTGAACAATCCGCTCGATGGAATCCTGCGCTACGTCAACCTCTCCCTGCGGATCGTCGGCGACGCCGCGGAGCCGAAGCTGAAGTCCTACCTCGACGAGTCCCGCGTCGGGCTGATGCGGATGATTCACATCATCGGCGACCTGCTGGAGTTCTCCCGCTCCACGGACGGCGAGTTTGACGAGATCGGGGTGAACGAAACCATCGAGCAGGCCATTCGCGCGACCGCTGACCGCGCCCAATCCGCCGGCATTGTCGTCGCCGTCGATTTTCAGAGCGCTCAAATGCCCACCACGCAGGGCACGCGATTGTATCAGGTTTGCTGCAACCTCATTCAGAACGCCATCGATGCCATGCCCCGCGGAGGAAGGCTTTCCATCGCCACCGGAATTGTCGACGATCACGTCGTCATCCGCGTCGCCGACACCGGACCGGGTCTGCCTGAACCCCTGGAAAAAGTCTTCGAACCCTTCTACACCACCAAACCGCCGGGACAGGGAACCGGGCTGGGGTTGGCCATCAGCAAGGAGTTCATCGAGGACATGCACGGAACCATCGCCGGGGCCAATGATCCCAACGGCGGAGCCGTGTTTGGCGTGCGAATCCCGCTGTCCGCTCTGGAAAGTCGCCGCCAACGCGACCCGGTGAACGGCCCGATCCACGCCCCCGACGACCTTTCCGCGAAATCGGACGGACGGGAAGAATCATGACTGCTTCCGCCTCCGCTACCCGAATCCTCGTCGTCGACGACGACCGGATCATCCTCGAATCGCTGGGCGAACTGCTGCGCCTGGAGGGCTTCCACGTGCAGTCGGTCCCCTCCTTTGCCGACGCCGTCCGAGCCCTGGACCGCGATTCCTTCGAACTCATTCTCTCCGACGTCACCCTGCCCGGCGGAAGCGGGTTCGAACTCCTGCACGTCGTCCGACGGCGCTGCCCCGAAACCGTCATGGTCATGATCACCGGCTACGGAACCATCGAGAGCGCCGTCGAAGCCATCCGCCTCGGCGCTTACGACTACCTCACCAAGCCGATTATCGACGAAGAGTTGAAGGTCTGCATCGAGCGGGCGCTGTCCCAACAGGCGATCCTGAAGGAAAACCGAGTCCTCAAGGAGCGTCTCGACGTCCGCTTCGGCCTGCAAAGCGTCGTTGGCCATGACTACCGCATGTTGAAGGTCTTTGACCTCGTCGAGTCCGTCGCCGCTTCCAGCGTCACCGTGTTGCTTCAGGGGCCTTCAGGCACGGGCAAGTCGATGATCGCCAAGGTGGTCCACCAGCTGAGCAGCCGTGCCGACAAGCCGTTCGTCGAGGTCAGTTGCGGCGCGATCCCCGAAACCCTGCTGGAAAGCGAGCTGTTCGGGCACGTGCGGGGCGCGTTCACCGGCGCCGTCGCCAACAAGCCCGGCAAGTTCAAGGCCTCTCACGGTGGAACCATTTTCCTCGACGAAATCTCCAGCGCCTCGCCTGGACTGCAAGTCAAACTCCTTCGCGTCCTTCAGACGCGGCAGTTCGAACCCGTCGGAAGCAACAAGACCGACACCGTCGACGTCCGCGTCGTTCTCGCCAGCAACATGGATCTTGAGGCGGAAATGAAGGCCGGACGCTTCCGTGAGGATCTTTACTACCGCATCAACGTGGTCAGCGTGGACCTCCCCTCCTTGAGCGAGCGCGTCGGAGACGTCCCGCTGTTGGCCAAGCATTTCCTCAACCGCTTCGCCGCCGAGTTGAAGCGTCCGGTGTACGAATTCAACGAGGAGACCCTGCACGCCCTGCAGCGTTATCGCTGGCCCGGCAACGTCCGCGAGCTGGAGAACGTCGTCGAGCGGGCCGTTGTGCTCTGCAAGGGACGAAGCATCGCCCTGTCAGATCTTCCCGAGAAACTCGTCCGCGAAGCCGCCGTCGCCCCGCCCGTCCAAGCGTACCGCCCCATGCCCCTGCGCGATGCGCTGGAGGAACCCGAAAGGCGAATCATCGAGGCCGCCCTCCGGGCCAACGATTGGAATCGCCAGCTCACCGCCGAGCAGCTTCAGATCAACCGAACCACGCTCTACAAGAAGATGAAGCGCTACGGCCTGGACCGCCGCCCCAACCGCATTCCCACCCGCTAGCGCGTCGCCTCCTAGAGAGCCGTTTGCAAGACCCGTACCGCGACCGTCAGAGAGCGGCCGATTCGAACCTTGTGGATTCGACCTTCGGGCAGGTGTTCGCACCTGCCTTCACCATCATCGCGCTCGGCCGGGTGGCCCACCCGGTCCCGTTTCCCCTATAAAGCACCACTGTCAGATGGCTTTGTTTGGTTTTTTTGCATGCGCCACCATGTATCCCACATTCAAGGCGCGAGCGGGAAGCGGATCGACCTAACACTATCCTAACACATGGAAGGACGGAGTCAAGGGGGTTTTTGCGGGGGATTCTGCGCTGAGGGTCTGTGACAGTCTATGCGGGGCGGGGGCGGGTGTTCAGAACCGCGAGTGATCACGAGCGGTCGGCGCTGGGCCGCTCCATGCTGTCGCGGTTCTGATAAAAGGCCGGGCCACTCCCTCACGGTCGCGGTACGGATGAAGGAAAGACACCGCTCCATGCTGTCG
>JBBTCJ010000070.1:0-1817 GCA_038043285.1 Planctomycetota bacterium
AACCATCCGTTACTCGACGACGCCGAATGTCTCACTTGCTCTGAAACGGTTCAGTTCAACGTGCCCCTGTCGACGCCCACCGGTGAAATCCAGCATCCACCACCGGAGGATCAATACGTCGTCGATCCCAACTCCATCCAATATGTGTTTGACGAGTTTGGGCCCAGGGACTGGTGTCAGTTCGGCGTGTTCAACAACGCCGTTACGGGGCTGTCGCCTTTGGCTGCGCAAGGGGCGTCCTTCGAGCTTGCGACGACGCTCCCACCCCACGACAACAGCACGCTGCGCCTGACGGGATACGGGTGGCATGAAGCGAATCTTGGGATGCCGCGCGACCCTGACGAACGGAACTACACCCAACAGACCCACAGCGGCCCGTATCGGAATCGCGATTCGGCAACCGTTTACTACGAAATTGATACTCACTTTGGCAACTCTGGCTCGCCCGTGGAGCACGTGGCGTCGCAGCTTGTCTATGCCATCCATCGACATGCAGGGTGCGGTCCATCCGATCCACCCAGCGGGTACAACTGGGGCATGCGGATCGACATCCGAGCTTGCAGGCAGCCCTTGCGTGTCCGATCGGAATGTGCGCCCCGGACTGCGACGGCAACGGAATGTACGACCGCTGCCAGATCAGTTGCTCCTCCTGCGGAGACTGCAACGTCCCCGGTTGCGGACAAAGCGGCGATTGCAATGGAAACGGCATCCCCGAGGAATGCGAACTTCTGGTTCCCAGGGGCGCCTGCTGCCTGCCGGACGACTCCTGCGTGGTCCGATTGAGTGCCTGCACCTGCGCGGTCCGCGGGGGAACGTACGTCGGCGACGGCACGGGATGCGGCCCGCGAACGTGCCTGGCCTTCGCCCCCACAACCGTGAGCCATCAGGATGGTGGGCGGCGCCCACCCTACAACTACTGGGATCCGAGGCAGGGATGGTGGGCGGTGGCCACTACAACTTGACGGCTGGGACGCGGCGCGGGCTAATGCCCGCGGCGCAGGAGAATGCCCGCGCTGTCGGCAATTTCCATTTTGGTTGCACCTGTAGCGCGGTTGGCAACGGAAGAGCGGAATGAATCACGTTCCAAGAATGGCGAACGTCGCGATGTCCGATCCTTGGGCATCAACGCGCAGGAAATTGTGGGGGACTTTGCTTGCAGGCACCGCGGCGTCGACGCGCCAGGGCGGGCAGCTCGCCCCGCGCCTGGTCGTGGTCCACGGACTGTTGACCGTCGCGGCTGCGGCGCAGTCGGGTACAGCCACGCGCGACCTTCCCAACGATTACTACCTTCCCTCGGTCTCGATTCTCGTTTCCATCAACCTGTCGCCGCCCGGCGGCGTCACCGTCGTCGGGGTCGAGGATTCGCCGCCGGCGGGCTGGTCGGTCGCCGGCGTCAGCAGCAGCGGCTCCTATGACGCCCAGACCCGCAAGGTCAAGTGGGGACCGTTTTTCGCGCCGTCGATCCCGGCGACATTGACCTATGAGGCCACGCCTCCCGGCGGCGCCTCCGGTCCGGCGTGTTTCGTCGGACGGGCCTCCTTCGACGGCGGCAATCAACCGATTCTCGGAGACGTGTGCATCCCAACAGCCATCCCTACACTTGGCGCGTGGACGATGTTCCCGTTCATCGCGCTGCTGGCGTTGATCGGCTCGCGAATTCTCTCCCGTCGCCCCAAACCCGCCTGATGCCCGATCTCGTTTCAGGCTGCCGTTCAGCAGGCTGCGAACTTGACGCCCGCGCGGTGGATGAGGTATCCATGCACGCGTCGCCGGTATCGGAACCGCGAGTGCCAACGAGCGGTCGGCTGGTTCGCTGG
>JBBTCJ010000070.1:1917-25464 GCA_038043285.1 Planctomycetota bacterium
CGGTTCTGATCGACGCTTCGCCTCGTTCGGCGTTGCGCCTCGCTCGATATTTCGCGTCGCCGGTATCGGAACCGCGAGTGCCAACGAGCGGTCGGCTGGTTCGCTGGGACGAGCCAACAACGGGACCGCTCCATTCTGTCGCGGTTCTGATCGACGCTTCGCCTCGTTCGGCGTTGCGCCTCGCTCGATATTTCGCATCGCCGGGTTCGGGACCGCCGGGATTGGAACCGCGAGTGCCGACGAGCGGTCGGCGTCCGTCCGCCACCCATCGCTGCGCAAGGGATGGAGCACCATTGCACGATGGAGGGGCTACCAATGCGCGATGGATGCGGCACTGACGTCCTGGCCATGATTCTGAACTGTACCCGTCATCGCCGGCTTAGCCTGGCGTGGCCCTGGACGAGGTAAAACGCTATCATCGGAGCCTGTCGTGGGGCGAGCCGCCCCGAGGACCACCCGCCTCACCCGGGCGTGGGCGGCACGAAACAGACGGTGAAGGATAGGAGCGACGGCTACCCATGGCGGATGACTTTCTGCCCATCAAGGGCTACGACCACGTCGAGTTCTACGTCGGCAACGCCAAGCAGGCGGCGCACTTTTACGACAAGACGTTCGGGTTCAAGCCGACGGCGAAGATGGGGCTGGAAACCGGATGCCGCGACAGGGCGAGTTACGTCATGGAGCAAGGCAATGCGCGCTTGGTGCTGACCAGCGCCTACGGTCCGGACCACGAGATCGCGCGGCATTGCACGCTGCACGGCGACGGAGTGAAGGTCATCGCCCTGGCGGTCGGGGACGTGGAGTCGGCCATCCGCGAGACGAAGCGCCGCGGGGCGACGGTTCTTCAGCCGGCCGCCACGATGGAGGACGAGCACGGCAAGGTGGTGATGGGGACGATCCAGTACGCCGGAGACACGGTGTTCCGCTTCGTCGACCGCCAGAACTATCGCGGGGCGTTCGCGCCGGGATACAAGCCAATTCACGCGCACGGAGGGACGTCGGTGGGCTTCGCGGCCATTGACCATATCGTCACCAACGTGCACCTGGGCGAAATGAATTACTGGGCGAGTTGGTTCGAGCGCGTCATGGGCTTTGCCAACCTCGTTCACTTTACGGAGAAGGACATCAGCACTGAATACAGCGCACTGATGAGCAAGGTGATGGAGAACGGGTCGGGGAAGTGCAAGTTTCCGATCAATGAGCCGGCGGAGGGGAAGAAGAAGAGCCAGATCGACGAGTTTCTCGATTTCTACCGCGGACCGGGCGTACAGCACGTGGCCCTGAACACCGGCAACATCTATGAGACGGTGACGGAACTGCGGCGACGGGACATCGATTTCCTGCGCGTTCCGGACACCTATTACGCATATATGCGCGAGCGGGTGGGTGAGGTGGACGAGGACTGGGCGAAGCTGCAGGAGTTGGGGATTCTCATCGACCGTGACGACGACGGCTACCTGCTGCAGATTTTCACCCAGCCGGTGCAGGACCGGCCGACGCTGTTCTTCGAGGTGATTGAGCGGCACGGAAGCCGGGGGTTCGGGATCGGAAACTTCAAGGCCTTGTTCGTGAGCATCGAGCGCGAGCAGGCGATGCGCGGAAATTTATAGGCAGGGTCAGACGATTGTACAGGTGACGGTCCGTCCGCAGCGGAATGGCTGCGCAACGCGGAGTCGGACAGGATGTTGAAGCCATGCGGATTGCGGGGGCCGTGCGGCGCCTGGTGTTGCGCTCCCTTCGCACCGTTGCCCAACGAGAGGGCTTGACGGAGTAAGCCAGAATGATTCATTACCACCGTCTCGGAAGCGTTCCCCCAAAACACCACGTCACGCACTATGAGAATGGACAGCTCCTGATGGAGCAGTGCATGACGCGGGTGGGGTTTGACGGCACCTACAGCATCCTCTATTTCCGGACCCCGCCGACCGACGAGTGCGCCGTGCGCTCGATGGAGCTGCCGGGATTCTGCCCGGTGCACCCCAATCCCGAACAGTCGCCGCATCGAAGGCATCTGCGGACCCAGGACGTGAAGCATGCGGGAGACTTCCTGACCGGGCGGCGGACGCTGTTGATGAATGACGACGTTCGCGTCGGCGTCTGCAAGATCGCGGAGAAACCCGGAAACTGGTTCGCCAACGGCGAGGGGGACGAATGCTGGTTTGCCTACGATGGCGGTGGGACGCTGGAGAGCGTCTACGGCATCCTTCCGTTCCGCAAACACGACTATGTCATCATCCCCAAGACAACTCCCTACCGGATTCACCCGGAGGGAAATCGCGGCACGTTCCTGGTGATCGAATCGGCCAGTTCCATCGACGTCCCCAAGCAGTTCCGCAACGAATCGGGGCAGGTGACGATGGACGGGCCGTATGGCCATCGCGACTTTCGCGCGCCGACGGAGTTATTGAAGTTCGATCGCAGCAGGCATGGCGACGGCCCGTATCCACTGATCGTGAAACTGGCGAATCGTCTCAGCGTTCATGAATACAAGCATTTTCCGTGGGAGCTTGCGGGATGGGATGGATTTTCCTATCCGGTGGCGTTCAACATTCACGATTACCAACCCCGGACCGGGACGATCCACCTTCCGCCGACGATTCACATTACCTTCGCCGGCCGGGGGTTCATCATTTGCAGCTTCGTGCCTAGAAAGGTCGATTACTATCAGAAGGGCGAGGTGCGGGCGATTCCATGCCCCTACGGTCATGCGAGCGTGGACTGCGACGAGATTCTTTATTACGTCGACGGCAACTTCACCAGCCGCAAGGGCATCGAATCGCAGTCCATCAGCCTGCATCCGATGGGCGTGCCGCATGGGCCGCATCCGGGAACCTACGAGAAAAGCGTGGGCACGGAGCGCACCAGCGAACTGGCGGTGATGTGCGACACGTTTAAACCGCTTCTGTTGACGCCGTTTGCGTCCACGATCGAAGACCAAGACTACCATTACACCTGGGTGAAGCGCGAGAACGAGTCCATGGAGACAAGCAAGTGAACCTCCGGGTCCGCAAGCGTCGCGGGTGGGTCGGGCTTGCGTTGAGGACGGGTGGGTCGCAGACAAATGGTGGGCGACCTGCTTGGAGCGACGGCTTCGTCCGGGTATAACCGCCTCGCGTCACGTCCGTCCGGATCAGGCGGAGGCGGAGCGACTTTTGAACACCATGCTCAAGGTGATGGTCTTCGCGAAACCCCGACCATCGGGCCGTTGGCAATTGGGCCACCCCCGTCGTTCGGCGGCCGATCGCCGTGCATGGGGTGTATCAAAAACCTGTCGATCGAGCGTTGAGCGGATGGGACACGAGGGGCAATGACCAGAGCGTTTCAGATCATCGATCGAGTGGTCGGTCCCAGCGCCAACGGCGATGGGCCGATTATCGTCCACGTCAACCCCGACGAGAACGAGCGACGCGCTCTGGTGGCCGATCTGGGCATCGACGAGCACACCCTGAACTCGGCGCTGGATCCTGATGAGTTGGCCCGCATGGAGTTCGAACCGGATTGTGCGGTGCTGATTTACAAGCGTCCGCGGAACTACTCGTCGACGCAACAGATGGTGTTCGGGGTGGTGTCGGCGGGCGCGTTCCTGCTGCGCGACCGGTTGCACATCGTGATAGCCGACGAAACCGACCTGTTCGACGGGCGGTCGCGGCAGCGGGTGGATTCGCTTCCGGGGGTCGTCCTGCGGTTGCTGTCGCGAGCGACGGGGCACTTCCGCGAGCACCTGCGGGCCATCAACATGGTGTCGGACGAACTGCAAGGGGAGATCAACCGGGCGATGGAGAACAAACACCTCATCAGCCTGTTCTCCCTGGAAAAGAGCCTGGTTTATTACGTCAATGCGTTGTATTCCAACGGAGCGCTTCTGGAGAAGCTGCGGGCCAACGCGGGAAAGATCGGCCTGGGGCCTGCGGAGGTCGAAGTCCTTGACGACCTGATCATCGACAACAACCAGTGCGCTCGGCAGGCGGAGATATCCTCGAACATTCTCGCCGGCCTGATGGACGCGCGGGCGTCGATCGTCGCCAACAACCTCAACGTGCTGATGAAGCGGCTGAACGTCATCACCATCACCATCATGGTTCCCACGCTGGTGGTAAGCGCATTTTCGATGAACGTTCCGATACCGATGCAGGATTCTCCGGCGGCGTTCTACGTGATCCACGTGGCCGCCCTTCTGTCAGCCGCCGGGTTCCTGTACCTCTGGAAGCGACTTGGTGCGTAGCCATCCCCAATGCACGACGCGAGCCGCGGGCTGAAGCACGCGGGTCGCAAGTGTTGCGCATGAAATCGCGGGAGAAAGTGCTCGGTCTGGGTGTTTAGCAGAAATACGCCCGGAGCACGTACTCCTGCATCATTCGCTGGGTGTTGAAGTACGAGCCGTTGAGGGCGATGCAGTGCCGCATGACGTTGATGTATCCGTCGCGGTTGTGGTAATAGAGCGGAACGATCACGTCGCCGAGCTTGTCATAGAGTGAGGCCGCGTCGCGGGCGTCGTCGTGATGCCCCCCGCGGGCGAAGTCGTCCTCACCGATGGCCCATCCCGTGACCCCCTCCACGCACCCCTCGACCCACCAACCGTCGAGGACGCTCAGCGAGGGCACGCCGTTGACGGCGGACTTCATGCCGCTGGTTCCCGAGGCTTCCAGCGGAGCCTGCGGGGTGTTGAGCCAGAGGTCCACGCCGGAGGTGATGAGTTTCCCCAGCTCCATGTCGTAGTTTTCGAGGTAGATGATCTTGATCGCGTCGCCGAGCATCGACTTCGCCTGGAACACGTGCTGAATCAGCTCCTTGGCCTGTCGATCGTTGGGATGGGCTTTCCCCGCGTAGATGATCTGCAACGGACCCGCGGTCGTGGCGATGTGCTTGAGTCGGTCGGCATCGCGGAAGAGCAATCCCGCCCGCTTGTACATGGCGGACCGGCGGGCGAAGCCGATGGTGAAGGCGTCCACGTCCATGCCCGCGTTGTGGTGTCGGCTGATGAATTGCAGAAGCCCCATCTTCGCCCGGCGATGGGAGGCCCAGATTTCGTCGTTGGGGATGCGCGTGGCCGTGCGAAGCGAGGCGCCGTCCGACCGCCAGTCGGGGATCCTCAGGTCAAACAACTCCTGGAAAGGCTGCGACGCCCAGGTGAAGGCGTGGACGCCGTTGGTGATGGCGGCCACCGGATGTTCGGGAAACATCTTCGTGGTGACCTCGGCGTGCCGCTTGGCCACCGCGTTGACGAACCGGCTGAGGTTCAGCGCCAGCCGGGTCATGTTGAACATGCCCTCGGATTCGTAGAGGTTGCGGTTCTCCAAGACCGCCTTTCGCCCCAAGGCTCCGACGACCATGTCCATGTGGAACTTGTCGTGTCCCGCGGGGACCGGCGTGTGGGTGGTGAAGACGCAGCGGTCCTTGACCGCATCGACGTCCTCGACGGAGGCCTGCACGCGGCCGTGTTCGGTCAGCCGCTCCTCGAGAAGCTCGAAGGCCAGCAGGGCGGCGTGGCCCTCGTTCATGTGGTAGCGTTCGACGCCGTCATACTCCAGGCCCCGCAACATGCGCAGCCCGCCGATGCCGAGCACGATTTCCTGGCAGAGGCGGTAGTGGTGGTCCCCGCCGTAGAGGTGGTGGGTTAACGTGCGATCCCAGCTCGAGTTCTCCGGCATGTCGGTGTCCAGGAGAATGACCGGCACGCGGTATCCGTCCACGCCGACGACCTCGCGCCGCCAGGCGCGGATCTGCACCAGCCGCCCCTCGATGGTGATCGAGGCACGCTCCGGAAGCGGCTCCAGAAAATCGTCCACGTTCCACAGCGCGGGTTCTTCGTGTTGCCAACCCTGGGCGTCCAGGCGCTGGAAAAAGTAACCGCGCCGGTAGAGGAGCGTCACCGCCACCATGGGAACGCGCAGGTCAGCCGCCGAGCGGATCGTATCCCCCGCGAGCATGCCCAGACCGCCACTGTAGGTGGGGATCGCCGGGTCCAGAGCGATCTCCATCGAGAAGTAGGCGATGCGTCGTTTGAATCGCTTGAGCTTGCGCATTGTTCGCGGTGTTGCAGGGACGTCGTCGGCAGGCTTCGACGGTCGTTGCCTGCGCGGTTCCATTCCACGGTTCGGCGCACCAGGGATCCGACGAGGCGGCCCCACGGTGTACCTTCGACGATTTCGTCGTCCGGTTCAACCATCCACTCGAATCGCCGCGCGACGGCCCCGGCCCGTCCGAGAATCGTGCCTTCGGTGTTCTTCGGCAGACCCTCGACACCGCGTGAAGCAAAATGATCCCGACAAAAATCGGCACGCACTGGCAAGGAAAGACGGACGGATGTACAAGGTCGTGGCGCGATCCCGGGGTCTTGATGGGCCCATCGAAGGCGGAAAGTGTGCGGTCGCCGCTTTCCCTTCTTCCGGGCTTCATCCAGCCGCGATGCGGCTCGTGCACCGCCGCGCGAGGGGCAGGCGTCATGTCCGAGTTGGTCAGCGAGCCGATCGTCCCCCAGGCCGGCAGCTTCGACACCGGCGCCATGGGGCGCGGCGAACCCGGGCTTCCGGCGGCCTTCACTTGGCGCGAACGGACCTACCGCATCATGCAGCGCGTGTCCGCGTGGAAGGAGTCTTCGCGCGAAGGTGCTCGCGCGGGCGGGGAGCTGTATCTGCGTCGGCATTGCTACCGCCTGCTGGTCGACGACGGGTCGGTCTGGATCGTCTACTTCACTCGCCAGGCGTCGCCCGGCCAAAACCCCCGGCGACGCTGGTTCCTCTACGCCCTCGATTCGCCCACGCCGCCGCGCGACGCGACGACCGAACCGCCTGGGCCGACAAATCACGGGATGCCACGCGATGTCACCTAAACCCTACCCCTGCTACCTGGCCAACAAGCCCATTCAACCCAACGCCGACTTGATGGTGGCCAACAAATACACCGGCGAGCCGGCCGCCCGCGTCGCCCTGGCGGACGAGAAAACCGTCAACGAAGCGATCGCCCGGGCCGCCGAAGCGTTCAAGCTTACCCGCAAGATGCCGGGCCATCAGCGGCAGGCCGTCCTGAACCACGTGGTGCGGCGGATCATCGAACGACAGGAGGAGTTCGCCCGCGTGGTCGCCATCGAGGCCGGCAAGCCGATCCGTGACGCACGCGGCGAGGTCGCAAGAATGCTCGAAACCTTCCGCGTCTCCGCCGAGGAGGCCACCCGACTCGGTGGCGAATACCTGCCGCTGGACATCAGTCCCCGAGCCGACGGCTGCGAGGCGTTTTGGAAACGCTTCCCCATCGGACCGTGCAGCTTCATCACCCCGTTCAACTTTCCCTTGAATCTCGTCGCCCACAAAATCGGCCCCGCCATCGCCGTTGGTTGTCCTTTCATCCTGAAACCCGCGAGCTGGACGCCGATCAGCGCCATCCTGCTCGGTGAAATCCTCGCCGAAACCGAGTTGCCCGAAGGGGCCTTCAGCATCCTGCCCTGCACCCGGGACGGGGCCGACGCGCTGACCACCGACGAGCGAATCAAGTTGCTCAGCTTCACCGGCTCACCCGACGTCGGATGGAAGCTCAAGGCCCGCGCGGGCAAGAAGAAGGTCGTGCTCGAACTCGGCGGCAACGCCGCCTGCATCGTCGATGAAGGGGTCGACGTCGAGCACGTCGCCCGGCGGATCATCTTCGGAGCGTTCTATCAGTCCGGACAAAGCTGCATCAGCGTCCAGCGGATCATCGCCCACGAGACGATCTATGAACACCTCAAGCAGTTGCTCCGCGAACAAGCCTCCGCCCTGAAATCCGGCGACCCGTTGGACGAGTCCACCTTCCTCGGCCCGATGATCTCGCTGGCCGATGCGAAGCGCATCGAGCAATGGGTCAACGAGGCCGTCGAAGTCGGGGCCAAGCTCGTCTGCGGCGGCAAGCGCAACGGCGTCTTCTACGACGCGACCATCCTGGAAAACGTCGAGCCGCACCTGCGAATCAGTTGCCAGGAGGCCTTCGCACCCGTGGCCACCCTGGAACCGTTCACCGACTTCCGCCGCGCCGTCGAGATCGCCAACGACGGCGTGTTCGGGTTGCAAACCGGCGTCTTCACCCGCGACCTCGACCGCGCCTTCTATGCCTTCCGCGAACTGGAAGTCGGCGGGGTGATCGTCAACGACGTGCCCAGCTTCCGCGTGGACAACATGCCCTACGGCGGGGTGAAGGACTCCGGCTTCGGCCGCGAAGGCGTGCGCTTCGCCATGGAAGACATGACCGAAATGCGGCTGATGGTGATGAACAAGGTGGGGTATTTGTAGTGCAGTGGGTGGGCGATGCCCACCCTGCGTCTCGACGGTGGTCCACCAGTTGTTACCATGCCGCGAGTCTGGTGATTGTTCGCTTCCGCCCAACCGCGAAAGGGCCGCCGTCGGTGACCACCACACAACACGGATTCTTCGATGACGACCCGATCCGGCACGGCTGTGGTCGGCGGCGCCATGGACTGGTGCTTCCCAGGCACCTGGACGCATGGGCGCTGCAAGCGCCGGAACTTCAGGGCGACACCTGGCGGCCTGCCCATCAAATCATCAAGAAATGGATCGATCTTGACGAGGGTCGGCGGCTCGAACGGCTAAACGAAACCACGCTCCGCGGCGACTTCCTTGCCGAGGTTTTCGGTGAAGCCCTGGGTTTCACCCGCCCTTCGTCGGGCGCAGCGACGTGGAATCTTCACCCCGAGTACTCCCTCAATGGCGGGACCGCCGACGCCGCCGTCGGACTGTTCTCGCAGGACGCCCCAACCGTCCCCAGGGCGCTCATCGAGGTCAAGGGTCCAACGGTCAACCTCGATCGCGACCGCGCCCAGGGCCGCACGCCCGTCCAACAACTCTGGGACTACTTGAATGCGACCCCCGACTGCCCGTGGGGAATCCTGACGAACTTCGTCAGCTTCCGCCTGTATCATCGCGACAAGACGCCGTATGTCTTCGAGCACTTCGCGCTGCGCACGCTGCGCGACGAGAACGCCTTCCGCAAATTCTTCGTCCTGTTCTCCAAGAACGCCCTGCTTCCTCGGACCGTCGGGCAGATTCCCTGGGCCGATCGACTCCTCGCCGATGCGGAAAACCGCCAGAAAACGGTGGGCGACGAGCTGTATAAGCAGTACAGTAAGCAGCGCCAGTCAATGATCTGGCACCTGACCACGGCCCTCGGAAAGCCGCTGGACCTTGCCATCCACATCGCCCAGAAGCTGCTCGATCGGATCATCTTCGTCGCCTTCTGCGAGGATCGCCGACTCCTGCCCGAAAACAGCATCGACCGCGCCTGGACCACCGTCTCGGCATTCGCCCGCGTGACCAATCCCAAATGGCGGAACTTCCTCGACCTCTTCCGCAGCGTCGACCAGGGCAACCCGCGACAGGGAGTCGATCCCTACAACGGCGGGCTTTTCCGCGACGATCCCGAGGTGGACAACCTCCAGCTGGACGACGATTGGACCGACTTCTTCCGCTCCGTCGGACAATATGATTTCGAGAGCGAGGTCAACGTCGACGTGCTCGGCCATTTGTTCGAGCGATCCGTGACCGAGCTGGAGAAGATCCGCGTCGGAGGTCTGTTCGCCGCGCCGTTGCCGAAAACCCGTAAGAAGCCCGCCAAGTCCGCGGAGATGCCCAAGTCCGCCCAGCGGAAACGGTCCGGCATCTACTACACGCCGCCGGAGTTCACGGACTTGATCGCTCGAATGACCATCGACGCCGTCCTCGACGACCGCTTCCGACAGGCTGCACGGTCGGTCGGCATCGACCTCGACGACGCTCCGTCCCGCCTACTGTTGGACGGATCGACCAAGTACTGGTTCCGCTGCCTCGACGTCCTCCGTGACCTGAAGGTCTGCGACCCCGCGTGTGGAAGCGGGGCCTTTCTCATCAAAGCCTACGAACGCCTTGAGGATCGTTACGACGAAGTCGTGGAGAAACTCCGATCACTCGGGCATCCCGACGCCGGATCGCTCGCCGACCAAATCCCGGACCTGATCCTCGAACACAACCTCTTCGGCGTGGACCTGTCGGAGGAGGCCGTGGAAATCACCCAACTCGCCCTGTGGATTCGCACCGCCCGCCGGGGCAAACAACTTTCCGACCTCTCCCGGAACATCGTCTGCGGCAACAGCCTCGTCGAGAACCCCAACGTCGACCCGCGGGCCATGACCTGGCGCGACGCCTTCCCCGCCGTCTTCGGTCGAGAGGGCGGCGGGTTCGACTGCGTCATCGGCAATCCCCCGTGGGAACGGCTCAAGCTACAGGAAAGAGAGTTCTTTTCGTTCTCCGCGCCGGACATCGCGGCCTCGGTCAGCGCCGCCGATCGTCGCAAGAAGATCGCCGCCTTGGAGAAGAAAAACCCCGAGTTTTACGCCCGCTACCTCGACGCCAAGTCCAAGGCCGAGCGCGTGTTGGGCGACGCGCGAAGTTCGGGCCATTATCCCCTCACCGGCAAGGGCGACGTGAACACCTACATGCTCTTCGCCGAGCGCGCCCGAACGCTCGTCGCGCCGAGCGGGCGCGTCGGGTTGCTGGTCCCCTCCGGCATCGCCACCGACGACACCACCAAGGAGTTCTTCAACGAACTCATGGACGCCAAGTCGCTCATCGCCCTGTACGACTTCGAGAACAAGCGACCGTTCTTTCCCGACGTTCATCGCTCTTTCAAGTTTTCTACGCTTGCGTTTGGTGGGACCGGGGTGACGACTTCCAAGGCCGATTTCGTCTTTTTCGCCCGCAAGATCGAAGACCTTAAGACGCCCAAGCGGCACATCCCGCTGACGGTCGACGACCTCGCCTTGGTCAACCCCAACACGCGAACGTGCCCCATCTTCCGCTCGCGCCGCGACGCCGACTTAACCAAACGAATCTACGAACGCGTGCCCATCCTCATCGACCACAATCGCCGGCGCGGCGGAAACCCCTGGGGGATTCGTTTTGTACGCATGTTCGACCAAACCAACGACGCCGAGTTGTTTCACACGCCGGAGCAACTCAAAAAGCTCGGATACAAGCGTAAAGGCAGCTGCTGGAAAAAAAGCAGGAGCGTCTTTCTTCCGCTCTACGAGGCCAAGATGGTGCAGGCCTATGATCACCGTGCCGCAAGCGTCGTGATCGATGAGGAGAACTGGTTTCGTCAGGGACAAAAAAAGGGAACCACTCTTGTTCTGCACCAAAACCCGGAGTTTGGGGTGGTTCCGCGTTGGTGGATTGAGGACTCAGCGGTTCGCAAGTTCTTTGAAGGACGACAGCCGCCTGCACTGCTTGCATTCAAGAATGTTACGAGCCCGACCAACCAAAGAACGATGATCGCGGCGTTTATTCCATTCACTGCTGTCGGCAACTCGGCTCCGCTCGTACTGATACAGAACGACATCAGTGTCCGCACACAATGCTGCCTACTCGCCAACCTTGACAGCTTCGCATTGGATTACGTCGCTCGTCAGAAAGTTGGTAACGTAAATCTCAACTTCTTCATCGTCGAGCAATTGCCGATCTTCCCGCCGGACAGGTATTCCGAGCGTTGCCCGTGGAATTCGCGCCAGACGCTGGAGCGCTGGATCAGCGACCGGGTGCTGAAGCTCACCTGCACCGCTGAGGATATGCTCCCTCTCGCCGAGGCGGCTGAGTTCAAAGGAGGCGTCCACAACTGGAATGAGGACGAACGGGCGGAGCTGATGGCCGAACTCGACGCCGCGTACTTCCGCCTGTACGGGCTATCGCGCGACGAGGTTAAATACGTGCTCTCCACGTTCAGCCGAACGCGCTCGCCCGACGGATCGGAAGGCAAGTCGTCAGCCGTCGCCGGACGTATCCTCTCGGCTTTCGACGAATTGGCGTAGGAAATTGGCCCCCGGTAACGCCGTCTGCGCGACGCGATTCGTTCTACGCCCGTCGTGCGACTTTTGGCACCCGTTCGGCGTCGTCGGCGATGCGCCAGCGTTCCACCGACTCGGTCTTGTGAATGTCGATCAGGTCAACGTGGTGTTCTTCGGTGGCAATCGTCAGGACCGGCTTGGTTGCGGACTTGATCTTCTTCGCGGACTTTTCGCTGATCCCCGACCCCACCAGCCGCACGCGGAAGCTCGACTCGCCGATCTTCAACACGTCGTCGTTTTCCAGAATATGAAACGCGACCCTCTCGTTGTTGACGAAGGTGCCGTTGGACGACAACAGATCGAGAATCGCCGGGCGATCGTTGTGCGCCAAAATCAAGGCGTGCGCCCGCGACACGTCGGCATCGGACACCACGATGTCGCAACCCGCGCGGCGGCCGACGATGCTGATCTCGCGGCTTGGCTGCAACACTCGGCTTGAATCCAGGTGCTCCAGAGCGAACGCCTGGGGCGAAGGTTCCAAATCAACCAACTCGCCGTGGTGCTCCCCGTTGCGCGGAGGCTGTTGAATTTCGACCCCCAGCTCCCACGGGCCGAACTCGACGCGGTCGCCGTCGGAAAGCGTCTCCAGCTCGACCTTCAATCCGTTGAGCTTGGTTCCCGTCGTGGACTTCAAGTCGATCAATTGCACGTCTTGACCACTGATTACCACGGCCGCGTGGACCGGGGCGACGCGCTCGTGTTGCAATTCGACTTTGCAACCGGCTCGTGAGCCGACGAGCGTCACCCGATGGCGACAGGGGATACGCAGGCCCTTCTTGCCCCCGTGGCGAACGACCAGGTGCACCGTCGGCGCGGAGTCAGGCAGCAGGGGGATGGCGAAAAACGGTTGCTCGCCCATATTCATGCAACGGATCCTCTGCGGGAGGCAGGATCCCGATGAAACTCAAGCCGTACTCCGCGTACGGAGGGAGGAGACGCCAACGACGCCATTTTTTCGCCCTCCCCGGCCATTATAGGCACCCCCGTTTTCGAGAATCCACCTGGACCGAGAATTTCGGCCCTCCATCGAATGAGAGGAAAGGGCGGTCCCTCGGAAAAATGGAGAGTCATGGTGCGCGTTCCGTTCGGCGACTTCATCCGAAACCCTCGTCGCATCGAATCATCCGCCGCCAGGCCGCCTGGGATCGCCCACCGCTTAGCGGCCTTGCCGCTCCGCGCTGGTTTAACGGCATAGGAGTTGGACCACTTGCGATGCCCGAAGTATGCGAGTGCACAAAAAGCTGAGCGGCGGCAAGTTGGCAGTTGCACCCGGCGCCCCGTCTCGACTCTACCCATACGGTCCGGGGACACGGTAACCCGGAGGCTTTACCGTTCTTCGATCTGGAGGAACTCGAGCATGTACTGGTCGTAGGCTCGCTGGCCTTCAGGACGGCTTAGAACCAGGGCAAGTTCGTTGATCACTTTGGTACCCATCGCAATCCATTCGCGCCAGCACCCGGCGCAGACGTGATCGAAAATCTTTTCCCCGAGCGGTCCCTTGAAGGGCACTTTTGCAAGTCGGCCGCTGGGCCGACCACAGCGGGAGCAGGAAAAACCGTCGGTCGAGGCGCCGCCATCGACGACCGCCGGCGACGATAAGCCCGCGTCGCGGAACGCCGGAACGGTCGCCCCGAAGCCGCGAAGCATATCGGCCATCGCGTCGCGGGGCATGCGGTCGCCCTGTTCGTCCGCCACAACGATCCCACGGCGAAGGGTCTCGATGGATTTCTCACGATCACCGGCTCGCTCGCACGCATCCGCAAGAAGTTGGTAGCTCTTGGACATCTTCGGGTTGAGCGTCAAGACACGAGAGAGCGATTCGACCGCCTCCCCCGGCCGCCCGGCTTCCAGGAGTGCCTTGCCCAGGCTGAAGTGCCCCAACTCGTTGTCGGGATCCTCCTGAGCCATCTTGCGAAACTGCTGGATTCGTTGTTCGAAGTCCATAACCGCCCTTCCATTCGGCGACGCTGCGGCGCGACGTATCCACGACTCGTCGCCCGATGACTCATCACCCGAGGCAAAACGACCGGGCATGGCCACGCCTGCGTGGCCATGTCGGCGCCTCCCCGGAAACATGCTCACGCAAGCGTGAGCATGGCACCCGCTCGATCGACTGAATCGATGCACCATGCATTATGTCGCCGATTGTCGCACTGTCCACGGCGCGAGAATCGCTTTCGTGCGAACGGCTGCCCAGCATGAGTTCCACCGCACGATCGCGCGCCACACTCGACCGTCTCCGGCTCACGCGGATCCATCCGGCCGCAGCGCCATGCCCGTGATCTTGGCTTCGAAGACAAGTTTTCCGTCGACCACGCCCTGGGTGGCGGACACGATGCGCCGCGCGCGATAGTCCACACCGACGCACAGGAGGTACAAGCGCGCGGGCGGGGTCACGGTCTCGCGGAACTTGCAGTCGTCGATCCCGCCGAAGGCGATGAAGGCGTCGTCGTCGCTGACGAGTTTGGCCAGCACGGCCGAGGTTTGGGCGGCCATCTCCAGCATCAACACGCCGGGCAGCAGCGGTCGGCCGGGAACGTGCCCGCGCACCCACCAGCTCTCCGAGCGGATGTCCGCGTAGGCGACGATCCGCCGGCCCGGCCCGTCCACGAAGGAGATCCCATCGAGCAACTGGAACTCGTAGCGATGCGGCAGACGCGCATAAATCTCGTCGCGCGAATGGAGCGTGCGGCCAAGATCAAGCTCGTCGAGATTCAGAAGAATTGGAGGCGGCATCAGTCGGGGACTCTTTCCCGCGCCAAGAGGCACGCATCCGAGCGCGCAACAACGTGAATCGCCGACGTAGGACTGCACCGCGACGGCGACGCGTGGCCGACTCGCTCCGCCGAAAACACGGATGCGACGGATTTCCGCGGCACGCCGAAAAGATGCGACTCATTCCGCCGTGGCTTCACCACGCCGGACAAACACCCGATGGCCAGATCCACGACCCCTTGCGCGGGCACGTGAACCGCCCAGGCTCATCCCGGACGCACCACTATTCCGGTTGCGTCGCCCGGACCTCGAGGATCTTCTTGCGCACCGCCTGGGCGGTATCCTTGATGTCCTGCATGGCCTTGCGGACGCGCGTTCCAGCGGCCTTGTTGCCCCCGGTGGCCTTCGCGACATCCTCTTCGGCGGACGCAACCAGTTCCTTCAGCCGTGTGTACTCCTCCATGTCAGCGGCTCTCCCTATCTAAAGGTCGATGGATCGGATATCCTCGCTTCGCGCCCCCTCCACCGACGGGAGTCTAGCAAACGCAAGGGCATCGGCAACCGGAAAAACCCGTTTTTTGAGGCGTCGGGCCGGTTTTTGCGATCCGTCGCCGTGCCTGCCCAGTTTCACGCCGCCTCATGACCAGCGACCCTTGCGGTCCTACGGCCTCGGCGGTCTTCCGCAAGCGCTTCTATTTCGTACAGTTCGGGCGAAAATGGACCCGATGATGACCATGAACGCCGCATGGATGCGGTCTAAACACACGGTTTCGGCTTTCCAAGAAGGCAGGTGGAGCGATGCCCGGCAAGCCAGGTCGTCTATTCTTCCATCTTTCCGTTCTGACGGTCTCGGCTGGCACGGGCGGCGCCTGGGCGGATGATCCTCCGTCGATCCGCGCCCGGGACGTCACCGTCGAATACTCCGTCAACGAGTCCGCCCTCCCCCTGGAATCCGTCGAGCTTTGGTTCACGCTCGACAGCGGGGCGTCGTGGCAACTGTACGGCCAGGACGAGGATCGCCAGCCTCCGGCGATCTTCCATTCTCCGGCGGAGGGGCTGGTCGGATTCTATTTCGTGGTGCGCAACTCGACGGGGCCGTCGAGCGAGCCGCCACGTTCGGGAACGGCGCCGCACGCGTCGGGCTTCGTCGATTTCACCGCGCCTGTCGTGCAGCTTCACGCTCTTCGCGAATCGACGGCCGGCGGGCAAAGAATCGTGCAGATTCGCTGGACCGCAATCGACGGACACCTTCAGCCGCGACCCATTGAGGTGGAGTATCGCTCGCCCCAGGGTCAACGGTGGGAAGGGGTTTGCAGGGAGCCGTTGGCGAACACCGGGCGCTATGACTGGAGGCTGCCTGACGATGTCCGGGGATCCATCGAGGTCCGGATCGCGGTCAGCGACAAGGGTGGGAACCGCGTCCTCTCGGAACCGCAACCGCTGGTGCTTGCGAGCGCGGCCGCTCCCGCGGCAGGAGGGACCAACCTTCCGACGTCGCCGAAGGGCGGCGCCACGGTGGAGGTTGACGACGCCACGCTGGCGGGTTCGAAAAAGGCTCAGCAGCGGATCGGCGAGTTGATCGAGCAGGCCCGGGCGTACGGTCAGCGCGGCGAATACGCGGAAGGCGTCGCCCGGCTGCGTGAGGTCGTCCGGCTACAGCCCTCCATGACCGACGCGTTCGTCGAGCTGGGGGGCATGTTGCACCAGGCCGGCGACGCGGATCGCGCCTTGCAGGCCTTTGACATCGCCTTGTCGCGGCAGCCGACCCTGCGCCACGCGTTGCTGGGATCGGCCATGGCGCTGAAGGACAAGGGACAAAACGGTCCGGCGGCCGAGCGCCTGCGGACGATCTTGCGGTACAATCCCAACGACGCTGAAATCTGGATGCGTCTGGGCGACGTGGCCGTGTTCCAAGGGGATGAGCTGCTCGCCCGCGAGTGCTATACACGGGCGTCGCAGATCGACCCCTCCGCGGGCGGAGTGATCGCCGAAGCGAGGGAGCGACTGGCGCTGATGGCCAAGACGTCACGGCAACCCTGATGAGCTTCAACAACAAGACAGTCCAGAACGAGTTCCAGGAGCTCGCCGCGAGGCCGGTGATAGCGATTGTGGGCACCGACCGTTTTCTGCTCCGGCAGGCGCTGGAGCGACTGCTTCAGGAGGCCTCGCGCGATCGAGGCGTGGACCCGGTTTGGCTGGACGGCCGCAGCGCGACCCCGGCGGAGGTGTTGGACGAGGTCCGCACGCCCTCGCTTCTGGGTGATCGGCGAATGGTGATCGTGGACGACGCGGACGAGCTGATCGAAGGAAACCGCAAGACGCTCGAGCGATACTGTTCCGACCCGGCGGCGGAGGGTTGCCTGGTGCTGCTTTGCCGGTCGCTGCCGCGTAACACGAACCTGTACAAGGTCATCGCCAAGCTCGGCGGCTTCATGCAAGTCGAGCCTCCCGCCGGGCGCGACATCGTGCCGTGGATCGTTCGCCGCGCGAGCGAAGTCCACGGCAAGCGCATGAACCATGCGGCCGCGGAGCGGCTCCAGGAGCACATCGGCGACGCCCCGGGATTGCTGGATGCCGAGTTGGGCAAGCTGGCGACGTATGCCGGCGGGCGCGACGAGATCACCGCCAAGGACGTGGACGAAGTTTGCGGCAACCTGCGCGAGGAAAAAGTTTTCGGTCTTGTGGACGCAATCGGCGCGGGCGACGCGGCGACGGCGATTCAGCTCTGGCGACAGGCCCTGGCAACGGACAAAGCGGCGGAGCACAAGGCCATCGGTGGGTTGGCGTACGCCGTCGGAGAATTACTGAAAGCCTGCCGCCTCCGCGACCGCGGACGAAGCGTGGCCACGATGCAGGGCGAGGTGCGTGTTCCCGCGTGGGTTCTTTCCAGGCAACTGGGCTGGGCGTCGACGTCGCGGATGCAACGGATGCAGCGGGATTTGCTGGAAGCCGACGTGGCGATCAAGACCGGCCTTTCCTCGCCGGCGATCGCCATCGAGAAGTTCATCCTCAACAACGTGGCGGCGACGGGACTTCGCGCAAGGACTGGATAAAAAGATCGTACCCGGCGACCTGGCGAACAGCCAAAGCTCGCCGCGAAAGATTTGGCATACCGGGCCAGGGAGGGCCTCATGCGTTCAACCATTACGCACGCTACGAAGATTCACGTCCGTCCACGGTGGCGGCACGGCTTCCTTGCCGCGGCGATCGGCATAACTGGAATGTCCATCGGCTGCTCAATCATCCGCCCCGATACTCCGGCGACGCCGCCCCCGAAACAGACTCAGGTGGAAAGCCCCGCGAGCATTCCACCCGAACCGGCGGTTGACGGGCCGGACGCCGATCGACTCGCCGCGATTGAAGACTTTCTGTCCCGGACGCAACAATACCGTCTCGGGGCGCCCGCGGACCGGACGACGGCGCCGTCCGACGCGGAGGCCCAGGTTTTGGCGCTCCGCACGGTCGCGGCCAAGGACGCGGCCCCGGCAACGTCGCCGACACGTCCGGTCGGCGCCTCGGCGCGCGAGGCGGTTGCGAACGCGCAGGTCGATCTCGGTCGCGGCTCCGTGGCCCCGCCGCAACTGGCGATCCCGGCCTTGCAATCCGTAAAAATCAAAGCTTCCGAGCCTTCGTCCCCGACCCAGACGCCGGACCGCGAGGTGCTGACGAATGTCCCCGTGCCGACGCCGTCGGGACAGGGCGGAGTGACTTGGGACGAACTGATCGAGCACCTGGAGGCCGAGGCCCAGCAGCATAACGACTTACCGCACGAGTGGGCGCTGCGCCTGGTGCAGTTGGCGGCGTCGCGCGACGGAGACGCGTTGGCGCTCTCCACGAATCTCAACCAGGAGACAAGGGCGTTGATGGCGACCTTGTTGGAGACCGCGATCGGCGTGCGGAATCTCGCGCGGAACCCGCTGCTGACGGGAGACGCGGTCCTGGAACACGTCGACGCGCTGCGAAACGCATTGTCGGACCGAGCCGACCTGCGCATCGAGGCGGTGGCCCTGTGCCGGAAGGTGCTGACGTTCGGGGTGTACGACGAAATGGACGAATCGGATTTCGTCGCCGGCAAGACCCTGCAGACGATTGTCTACTCGCAGATCGACAACTTTCGCCCGCAGCGCGCCGAGGACGGGCAATACGAAACCCGGCTCGGCACACGCTTAGACCTGATCAACGCCGCCGGCGAATCGGTCTGGACGCACGAGGAACCGGAGATCGTCGACCGCTGCCGGCGACGTCGCGGCGATTTCTTCATCGCCCAGCGAATCACCCTGCCTCCGACGCTGCCGGTCGGCGAGTACACGCTGAAACTGTCGGTGGAGGACAAAGGGGCGGGGCGGATGGCCGAGACCAACCGACCCATGAAGCTCCTCGCACCGGTATCGGTGGCCAAGCGTCCGACTCCAGTAACACCATGAATTGCAGTTTAGATTTAACGCGATCGCAGCGCTGTAAGAGGTTATCCGTTGCCGTTCTTCGGAGCGGGCGGATGGGAACGCGCAAGGTTCGCCACAGGGGCGACTTGGCATAAGCCGATATCCGGGATATATTGAGGCCTTGTTGACGCGGCAGGAATTTGCAAACGGCGCGGTTTGCGACCTCCGCGGGCCTGGACCTGACACCTAAACGGAGTCTATTCGAGATGAAAAGAACGCTACCTTTATTGTGTGCGGCATTTTGCGTTGCGCCGGTCTTGGCGCAGAACAAGGAAAAGACGACGGTCACGACCAAGACCACGACCGTCAAGAAGAGCGGAGCGAACTTGCTGGCGCCTTTGTGGTCGATGACCGACGCCGTTCCCATCGAAACGCATTCAGTCGATTTGCGGATGGGCACGTGGTGGGTAACGGCCTCCGACGAAGCGAATCTGACGGACTCGGACGATGATTACTCGGTCACGCCGTCGCTGGTCTGGGGACCGTGCGACAACGTCGAGATTTCGTTCAGCGTTCCGGTGTGGGTCGGCGATGGGGGCGAAATGCCGGCTTTCAGCGAAGGAAACGCGGACACGTACATCGGGATGTTGTGGCGGTTGGTGGAGCAGAACGGCATGTGGCCGGCGTTGGCGCTGGCGAGCAACCTCCGAACGCCGACCGGCGACAACTCCAACGGCCTGGACGCCGAGCTTCGCCTGGTCCTGACCAACGAATACGACAGCGGCATTCGGTCGCACGTCAACCTCTACGGCAACTCGGTCAACACCGACAACGAGAAGAGCCTGATGGCCGACGACAACGACGGCGGGTTCGGCTGGGGCTCGGACGACGACGATTGGGACTCGGGTTGGGGATGGGGATGGGGCCGCGATCGGCTGAGCGGGCGGCATTTCCAGTGGGGCGCGGTGTTCGGTTTGGACGGCCCGCTGTGCTCGGACGGTGCGGTTCGCTGGGTGGCTGACTATGTGCACAAGAGCAGCGCCTACTACGGCAACCGCAACAGCAACCTGCTCGAGCTTGGCTGGGAGTGGAACATCGACGAGCAGAACAAGCTCGGAATGGCCACCCAGGTGGGCCTGGACGACAATGAGGAAACCCCGAACTTCGGGGCCGGCTTCACCTATGCCTATTCGATGAAGTACTAGGCTCGGCCGCCGTCGCGGATCGCGGCGGTGAGACGAGGCGAGGAGCTGCAGAATCGACCGGCCCGGGTTTTCCTGGGCCGGTTTTTTTGTGGTCGCCGGCCCCCCGCTCCGCCCGATCGCCGGGGGGACGGATCCAACCCTAACATTTATAGAACTTTTCTCTTGCGTGCCGGGCCGACGCGGGGTACATTCTCCGGGTTGAGGCGTTGGAACTTGGCGCGACGGAAACCTTCGGAGCACGCTGCATGTCCTTGCTGGTCACGGGAAGCATCGGGATCGACACCGTCAGTTCGCCGCACGGCCAAGCGGCGAAGGTGCTCGGCGGATCGGCGGTGTACTTCTCGCTGGCGGCGGCGTACTACGTCCCGGTGCGCCTGGTCGGCGTGGTGGGCGACGATTTTCCCGAGGTCCATCGGCGAATGCTCTCCACCCGCCCCATCGACCTGACGGGCCTTGAGGTGCGTCGCGGCAGCAAAACTTTCCGCTGGACGGGTCGCTTCGTCGGCGACATGAACGAGGCCGAGACCGTCGCCGTGGACCTCAACGTGCTCGCCGAACGCGGACCGACGGTTCCCGATTCCTTTCGCGACAGCGAATTCGTCTTCCTCGCCAACACCCATCCGACGCTGCAACGCGAACTGCTTTCGCAGTTGAGCCGACCGAAACTGGTGGTCTGCGACACCATGAATCTGTGGATCACGAAGGAGCGGGACTCCTTGCTGGAAACGCTGGGCCGAGTTCACGGCGTCATACTCAACGACGGCGAAGCGCGGCTGCTGACCGGCAAGACCAACCTCGTCGAAGCCGCGGAGTCGATTCTGGGGCTTGGTCCGCGGTTCGTGATGGTCAAAAAAGGCGAACACGGATCATTGCTCGCGTCGCGCGAGGGAGTGGCTTCGCTTCCGGCGTTGCCGGCCAAGATCGTCCGCGATCCCACCGGCGCGGGCGACAGCTTCGCCGGCGGCGTCATGGGATATCTCTGTCGAGCGGGGCGTTGGGACGTCGAAGCCCTCAAGAGCGCAGCCGTCCGCGGAACGGTGGCCGCTTCGTTCACCATTGAGGACTTCTCGGTCCGCCGGATCGAACGATTGGAAATGGACGAGGTCGAGCGGCGCGTGGAGCGGTTCAAACAGATGCTTCACGTTGAGTGACGGCGCAAAGTTCGCGGGTGTAAAACGATGCGGCTTTTTGTCGCCATTGAGCTGAATGACTCGGTGCGGTCGGCGTTGGTCGGTCTCCGCCGGCGGCTTCAAGATTGGGACCAGGCGGTGCGTTGGACGCCGGAGGGGCAGATGCACCTGACCTTGAAGTTTCTGGGCGAGACGCCGGACCTCTCCGTCGCGGCGATCGGGAAGGCGCTGGTCGACGGCGTCGCGGCGCTTCCGGGGTTCCACATGACGCTGGAGGGCTGCGGCGGATTTCCGCCCAAGGGGGCCGTGCGGATTCTCTGGGTGGGCGTGAAGGAGCCGACGGGTACATTGGCCCGCTGCGCAGAGGCGATTGAGGTATCGCTGGAGCCGTTGGGTTTTCCGCGAGAGCCGCGAGGGTTTTCGCCGCACGTGACGCTGGGCCGCGTGCGGGAGGGACGTCAGGTTGTGGGATTGAGGGAAGCGTTGAGCGGCGTGAAGATGGCGCCGTTGTCGCAGTCGGTGTCGTCGATCGTGTTGATGTCGTCGGTCCTGTCGCGCGAAGGGCCGACTTACTCGATGGCCGCTCGGGCGTCGCTGGATGGTTGCGCCAAGCACTGATTCTGGAGAGAGTTCATGAAGATCGTCCCCAAGGACAACGTGTCGGAAAAGCGTACCGAGGCCCTGGACCGCGCCCTGCAGCAGATCGAGAAGGCGTACGGCAAGGGCGCGATCATGCAACTGGACAAGGCGGACATGGATTTCGAGGGTCTATCCACCGGCGCATTGTCGCTGGACCTCGCCCTGGGCGGGCGGGGGCTGCCACGCGGGCGAATCATCGAAATGTTCGGTCCGGAGTCGTCGGGAAAGACCACGCTGGCACTGCAGGCGGCGGCCTCGGCGCAGCGGCTGGGCGGCATCGCGGCGGTCATCGACGCCGAGCACGCGTTGAGTCCGGTGTGGGCCAAGAAGTGCGGCGTAAACCTCGAAAAATTGCTGGTCAGCCAGCCGGAGTCCGGCGAGGAGGCCCTGGAGATCACTGAAATGCTCGTGCGCAGCGCGTCCGTCGACGTCATCATCGTCGACTCGGTTGCGGCGCTGATTCCTCGCGCGGAGATCGAAGGAGAGATGGGCGACACGCACGTGGCGCTGCAGGCGCGGCTCATGAGCCAGGCGATGCGCAAGCTGACCGCGGCCATCGGAAAGACCAAAACCATCGTCATCTTCATCAACCAGATCCGCATGAAGATCGGCGTGATGTTCGGCAACCCGGAGACGACTCCCGGAGGGCGGGCGTTGAAGTTCTACGCCTCGGTTCGGCTGGACATCCGCCGCATTGCGTCGATCAAGGAGGGGGACGTGATCACCGGGAACCACGTCAAGGTGAAAGTCGTGAAAAACAAGGTGGCCGCCCCGTTCCGCGAGGCCGAGTTCGACATCATGTTCGACAGCGGCATCAGCGCCGAGGGCGATTTGCTCGACCTGGCCGTCACCGACAACGTCATCGTCAAATCCGGCGCCTGGTTGAGCTACAACGAAGTCCGCCTGGGGCAGGGTCGAGAGAACGTCAAGCAGTTCCTCCGGGACAACCCGGACTTAGCCGCGGAAATCCGGTCGGCCGTGCTGGCGAAGCGTCTGGCGCCGCCGGCGGCCAAGACCAAGCCCGCGGCCGCGGAAGGCGAAGAGACCAAGGATTCCAAAGCGGCAGCCATGAAGCGAAAGCGGGCGTGATCGTACATTCCGCCTGCGCGCCCGCGCCGCCGGGATCAGAATCGCGAGTGCCAACGAGCGGTCGGCCTCTTGTCCCTGCCGACATGTGATGCTTGGCGCTATGAACCGCGCCGGGCTTGCTTCGACACAAGCGGCCGGCGTGCTCATTGGGAACACGTCGGCCGCGCTGAAGGCGACACCCCCGCCAGGGCCGCCTTTCATTCTCCCACCGCCATGGACTCCCCCGAGTCCGCGTCGGAGCGATTCCGGAGGCCGCGCTCCCGTCGCGTCAGTTGCAGCCGCCGGTCCGCCGAAGTCACCAGGCAAAGCACGCGCTGTGCCACAACAATGGCATCTTTTCAACTCGCCGGAAGGGCGTTTTTGACCCCCTGCGTACGGGTGGTGTTAGGATAGAGAATCCGGCCCGCGAAAGCGCCCTGGGGAACAAGCCGCACCGGTGTCACCCACCTGGGTACAAGTCCCCGACGGACCGATACGCTACGGCTTGCCTCGCTTGGGAGATTCTCGCTGCAACGTCGGCTTTCCCGCCGAAG
>JBBTCJ010000071.1:0-6689 GCA_038043285.1 Planctomycetota bacterium
ATCCTCGGGCGCTGCGGGGCGCCTCTCTATAGATAGAACTTCGCGCGCGCTCGCTCGGGGGGTGTTGCGAAGCGCGCGCCCGCGCTACCCTCGCTGCGCGAGGATGGGGCACCATGCGCTCGGTGCTCGGATGGGCCGCTCCCTGACGGTCGCGGTACGGATAGAAGGAACAGAAGAAGAAGAAGAAGGGGAAGAAACGACGGCCGCTTCCTGACGGTCGCGGTACGGATAGAAGGAACAGAAGAAGAACAAGAAGAAGGGGAAGAAACGACGGCCGCTCCCTGACGGTCGCTGTACGGATGGGGCACCACGGATGGGGCACCGCGCGCGAGGGTCGGACAATTGGAAGGCCCACTCGGTTATGCGGCCTGCCTTGACAATCCGGGCAAGGACCGCGATTTTCCCCCAGCAAGGAGGCGTTGCGTGCGGGTTCTTTCCGGCATCCAGAGCAGCGGCAAGCTTCACCTGGGGAATTACCTCGGGGCCATTAAGCAGCACATCGAGCTACAGCAGGGCCACGAGTGCTTTTTCTTTATCGCCAACTATCACTCGCTGACGACGATTCAGGACCCGGAGATGCTGCGGAATTACACGCAGGCGGTCGCTCTGGACTATCTGGCGTTCGGGCTGGACCCGGACAGGGCCAACCTTTTCCGACAATCCGACGTGCCGGAGGTGACTGAACTGGCGTGGATTCTTTCGACGGTGACGGGGAAGGGGTTGCTGGAGCGGGGGACGTCGTATAAGGACAAGACGGCGCGGAACGTGACCGCTTCGATGGGGCTGTTTTGCTACCCGATCCTGATGGCCGCCGACATCCTCATCTACCGCAGCGATGTCGTACCGGTGGGCAAGGACCAATTGCAGCACATCGAGATGACCCAGGACATGGCGACCTATTTCAACACCGCCTTCGGGCGTGAAGTGCTGAGGCGCCCCGAGGCGAAGCTCAACGAGGCCCTGATTGTTCCGGGCGTCGATGGGCAGAAGATGTCCAAGAGCTACGGCAACGCCATCAACCTGTTTGATTCGCCCGAGGCCACGCGAAAGCGGATTATGAGCATCAAGACCGACAGCACGCCGGTGGAGGCGCCCAAGGATCCCGATTCGTGCAACGTCTTTACGCTCTACAAACTGATGGCGACGGCCGCCGAGGCGGCGGCACTGCGGGACCGCTACGCCGCCGGCGGCATGGGCTACGGCGAGGCGAAGAAGCTTCTCGCCGAGACTGTCGAGCGGTTGTTGGCTGGGCCCCGGCAGCGCCGAGCGGCGTTGGAAGCCGATCCCGACTACGTTGAGGACGTTTTGCGTACCGCGGGCCGTCGTGCCCGCGCGGCCGCGGCCGAGGTTATGGACGAGGTGCGCTCCGCTTGCGGAATCGCCACCAGCAAGGACACCCACCGGTGAATGAGTACCGAGTTGCGCTGGAAGTCTACAACGGCCCGCTGGACCTGCTGTTGTTCCTCATTCGCCGCGAGGAAGTGGACATTTACGACATTCCCATCGCACGGATCACCGAACAGTACGTCGCGTACGTCGGGCTCCTGCAGGAAGTCGATCCGGAGTTGATCGGCGAGTTTCTGGTGCTTGCCGCGACCCTGATGGAGATCAAGTCGCGTACGCTTCTGCCGCATCCGCCGGAAGAGGAGGGCGACGACGACGTCGGCGATCCACGTCTGGAGCTGGTTCGGCAACTGCTGGAATACAAGAAGTACAAGGACGCAGCTTACGCTTTGGACGCGGCCGCGGAGCTGCGCTCGGAACGTCACGCCCGTTCGCCCGCGCTTCCCCAGGGCGATCCGAGCGAAATGCGCCTTGAAAGCCTGGACATCTGGAATCTGTTTGAAGCGTTCAATGGTTTGCTCAAACAGATCGGCAAGTCCGGCGCGGTCCACCGCGTGAGCGTCGATGACACACCGATTGCCTTGCACGCGGCGGACGTCGTCGATGCGCTGACGCGGGCGAATGGAACCATGAGGTTTGAAGAGGTTTTCCGTGGGCGGACGCGAGCGGAGATGATCGGCCTGTTCCTGGCGTTGCTGGAACTCATCCGCCAGCGCCGCGTCCGCGCGGTGCAGGATCGACCTTTCGGTCCCATCGAGCTGGTGCTGTTGGACGCCGCGCCGTTGGACGAAGTGCGGGACGACTATGCCGGAGGGGCGGAGTCCGCGGGCGAGGGAGCGGGTGAGGCCGAGGCGGCATTGGAAGCAGGCCGCGGAGCGGACCCAACTCCGGCGGACGACGATTTCGGTGACCTGGATGCCGAAGCGGCCGACGTGTCGGACGACGATGACGCCATGGCATGGGGGGCGCTGGAAAACCTGGATCGGTTGGGCGACCGCGAGAAGGAGGAAGAACATGAACCCCAGTAAGCGGCTCGAGGAGATGAAGCTGGCGCTGCCGCCTGCGGCGGCGCCGATCGGAAGCTACGTCCCCGCGAAACGATCGGGTCGATATGTCTACACCAGCGGTCAACTCCCGTTCCGCGACGGCAAAGTACTCTATGCCGGGAAGGTTCCCGGCGACGTGTCCGTGGAGGATGCCGCGAAAGGCGCGGAAGTGGCCGCGTTGAACGCGTTGGGCGCCATTGCTCAGGTTGCCGGCGGAATCGACGCCGTGGTGCAGGTCGTTCGCGTCTGCGTGTTCGTCAACAGCAGCCCGGGATTTACGGAACAGCCCAAAGTCGCCAACGGTGCCAGCGATGTGCTGGTGAAGGTTTTTGGGGACGCGGGGCGACACGCGCGCTCGGCGGTCGGCGTTTGCGAACTTCCCCGGGACGCGGTCGTTGAAGTCGAACTCGCCGTCGAAGTGTCCACCTGACCGCCGGCGGCTACGCGGTTTTGGACCGCTCCATGCTGTCGCGGTTCCGATTGAAACGCCGCGGATTAACCGCGGCGCTTTCCGCGACCCCAAACAACGCGCCGCCCATGAAGGGCGACGCTACATGATTTCCGAGGGTGCTCCATGATGCATATTCCCGTCGGACCAGCCACGTCCCGTTTCAGTGACGGATTTGTTTTCGCCCGCCGGCGCCCATCCCGAAAGTGAAGTCTTGAGCTGTTCGAGTTCGCCGGCGAGGCCGGACAACGACCGGCGGGATGCCTGGTCGTCGGCGTTCAAGGCGGCGTGCAGTTGATCCATCATCCGGCTGATGCGCTCGGCGTCCGCCAGCCGTTGGGTTTTCATGGCGTTCACGGCGCGGGCAAACGTCGCAAACAGCTCCTTGAACTCATCCTTCTTCCGGAGCGGGCGTAGCGAGGGCATGCGGCCGGCGGCCAGTTCCTCGAAGCAGCGATCCAGGTAATAGAGGGGTCCACAAACACGGTGGGTGGTGAAGATGCACCAGAAGCCCACCGCCCCCGCGGTCAGCACCGAGAAGCCGAAGGCGGAGAAAAGAATCACCGTCCCGACGTCCATCGAATAGCTCATGGGGTACATGATTCGGTGGCGAGCTTGTTCGTGCAGGACGGAGTAGAGCACGCAACTGAGAATCGAGGAGAGCAGAAATACGGCCAGCGAGAGGGTGATGGCGTGCTTCCATTGGAACGCCGGGTTGATGAGGTACTTGCGGCGGCGGTTGGCGTCGACGTCGTTCTTGCCGTGTGGCTTGGCCGGGTTCGGAGATTGCATGATTTCGTCCTCTTGAGGATCCCTCGTTGATGTCGCGGCGACGACGATCGCCGACGGATGCTGAGGTGCGCGCGCCGTCGGGCATCGCCTTGGCCGCCGCGTGCACGGAAAAAATGTACGTTATGCGTGAAGGGATGGGCGGATTCTGCGCGATGGGTAGGGTTCGACGATGGGCTGACGCGGTCCGCCCGGCGCGGTCTGCCATTGGCGAATCGGCGTCGCTGCAGTCGCCTGGCTCCCTTGGGAACTGAGGACGTGGCGGGTTCGCGGACCCGGGCCGCGGTTTTCGGACGCTGTTTTTCGAGAGATCGTCTTGGCTTCTGGGCACGGGCAATCGTACTGTTGAAACGACATCCTAAAGTCGGCAAACCAGTCGCAAGATTGGGACGCAAAGCGTTGAGTCCCGGCAGGTGTCGGGATGGTCGCGCTGCCCGGAAGCGCCGCGAGGGGCGGGCATTCGGAAAGGGTGGGTGAAAGAAGCTCCCTGGGAGGGCTGCCCATGTTGCGACTGCGCAAGCAGGAGACTCCAACTCGCCGCCGCGGCGCGACCATCGTGCTGACGGCGGTTTCACTGGTCACGTTGCTCATCTGCGCATCGCTGGCGATCGACGTCGGATACATCTGCGCGCTGACCGCGGAGGCTCAAAACACCTCCGACGCGGGAGCGCTGGGCGGGGCCGAGATGCTCCAGCGGAAGGAGTTCGTCGGAATCCACGGTCGCGTCCTGGAACTCGTCTCCACCAATCAGAAACGTCAGGGCTTCGCCGCTCCGGACGATCAAATCATCGAGTTTGGCAAATGGGACTCCAAGTACCAGAAGTTTTACCCGCTGGCGTCTGACGAATGGGAAAAGAACGCCTTTGCGGTTCGCGTTCGAGCGGTGCGGAACAAAGCCCAACTGTTCTTCGCCGCCGTCGCCGGACATACCTCGACCAATGTCTGGCGCGAGGCGATCGCCGTGGGCAGCCGCCCGTGCAAGGGGATCTGGGGGCTGAACGGCGTGCGCGTCGTCGGCGACGTGACCACCGACAGCTTCAATTCCGACGAGGGACCGTACACCGCGGACACCGCCGGCGAGGAGGGTGACATTTGCAGCGGACGCGGCGTGGCGGTCAACGGTTCCGTGGAAGTTCACGGCGACGTGATGGCCGGGTACGGGTATCCCATCGACATCAACGGCGATCCGCTGATCACGGGAATGACTTCTTCGACCATTCAAGGGCTTTCTGCCCCGGCGCCCGAGTTTGGGGACATCAAAACCGCCAATGATAATCTTCTCATGCCCAATACGGCCAAGGGGGCGAAGGTGTTCAGTGCGGAATGGGATTTCGCCGTCGGGTCGAACGACAGCCTCGTGGTTCCACCGGGAAACTACTATCTGCGTACCATGGCCGTGCACTCCACGGCAACGATTACGTTTACCGGGGCGACAACGTTGTACGTGCAGGGAAGCATCGCCGCGACCGGAGCCGGACTGATCAACGAAACCGGCGACCCGTCGAACCTCAAGATCATCTCCTCCGGCACGAGCGTGAGCATCGGCGGAACGTTCGACCTGTTTGCCGAGGTGCTCGCCCCGTACGCCGACGTAAAGCTTTCGGGCGACGGGGATCTGTACGGCGCCCTAATCGGAAAGACCGTCACCATGGTCGGCAACTTCCAGGTCCACGTGGACGAAAGTTCGGACATACTCGATCTGCTCGGCGATCCGCCGCCGCCGTTTCTGGTGAAGTAACGCGACGTCCGAGGCGTCGATGGAATCGGGGGGAGACATGTTACGAATGCACCGACAACTAGGAACAGCCAACGACAACCGTTGCTCGGTTGCGTCACGAGCCGGGGATGCTGCCGGCGCGGCGACGTCGGAGTATGCGGCGATTCTCGGGCTGATTGTTCTGACGGTGATCGTCTGCGTGAACGTCATCGGCAGTCAGGTGACAAGAACTGTCCGCCGTACGGACGGCTCGTTATCCACGTCGCGCGGGGCCGATGGCGCGATGCGGTCGTCGGGAAGCGTGGGCGCCGGTCGTTCCGCAGGCGTTGGGGGCGCCGGGGGCGCAGCGGCGGAGGTTGGGTCCGGGGCGGCGGTTGCCCCGACCGGCAGCGAGGACGGTCCCGCGGGCGGCGCCGAGTCCGGCGGAATCAATCGCCCCGAGGGTGACGGGCCGCGCGTCCGAGAACGTAATGAGAACGAACCTAGCGGCGGCCCAGGACCGGAGCAGGTTCCAGGCAGCGGCAACGGCCGCGGGTCGGCTCCGGACCGAGGAGGTGGGCAATGACGCCGATCGATCTTTTTGGGAGCCTTCCCGCTAAAGCGGATCAACAGGAGATCGCCCTCCTGGTCGCGGCGGCGAACGCGACGGGAGAACTCGACGGTTACCCCGGTAAGCGCATCGCGCGGAGAACCAAGGAAGGGTTGTGGCTGGAGATTACCACCGATCCGAAGAAGCCCGGCTCAACGTCCAGTGTGGCGATGCACAACGTTTCAGAATCAGGGTTTGCGTTCTGGTGCAAGCACAAGCTGGCCCCACGGTTATCCGTTTGGGTGCGTGAGTTCTCGGAGGACGACTCGCGTCCGTGGATTCCCGCGGAGGTTACCCATTGCACGGTGGGCATCCGCGGGTTCCTGGTGGGATGCGAGTTCAACGCGTAGAGAGAGTCATACCCGTCTTCGCATGAGTTTGTCTATTCGCCGGCTCCGTCCGGAGCGAGGGACGCGGCGCATCGTCGGGATCATAACCGCGAGTGCCAACGGGCGGTCCCACGGCCGCCGAAGACAGGGCTTCGGACCGCTCCATGCTGTCGCGGTTCTGATAAAAGGCCGGGCCGCTCCCTTACGGGCCACTCCCTTACGGTCGCGGTACGGATGAAGAAGAGACACCGCTCCATGCTGTCGCGGTCCTGATAAAAGGCCGGGCCACTCCCTTGCGGTCGCGGTACGGATGAAGAAGAGACACCGCTCCATGCTGTCGCGGTTCTGATAAAAGGCCGGGCCACTCCCTTGCGGTCGCGGTACGGATGAAGAAGAGACACCGCTCCATGCTGTCGCGGTTCTGATA
>JBBTCJ010000071.1:6789-9088 GCA_038043285.1 Planctomycetota bacterium
CGGATGAAGAAGAGACACCGCTCCATGCTGTCGCGGTTCTGATAAAAGGCCGGGCGAGGGGGATTTTCCAGAACGCTACCAGGTTGCGCTATTCTACCGTCACGCTCTTGGCGAGGTTCCGGGGCTTGTCCACGTTGCACCCGCGAAGCAGCGCGGCGTAGTAGGCGATGAGCTGGAGGGGGATCGCCGTCAAGAGCGGTTGCAACGGTTCAGGCGTGTACGGGACATACAGGACGTGCGCGGCACGCTTGGCGATCTCCCGGTCCCCTTCGGTTGCAATGGCGATCACGCTCCCGCCGCGACTCCGCACCTGCTCGATGTTGCTGATGATCTTGTCGTACTGACTTCCCGCGGTGGCGATGACCACCACCGGCATGCCGTCGCTGATCAGGGCGATGGGACCGTGCTTGATCTCGGCGGCCGGCAACCCTTCGGCATGGATGTAGCTGATTTCCTTGAGCTTCAGCGCGCCTTCGAGGGCGACGGGGTAGTTGTACCCTCGGCCCAGGTAGAGCCAGTTGTCGAACCCGTGGTAGCGCTCGGCCACGGCCTTGGCCTCGTCGGACGATTCCAGGATGGAGCCAATTTGTTCCGGGATCTTCGACAGGGCGGTGATGAACTCGGAAGCGGCCGTCGGCGAGAGGTGCTTCCGCCGCCCCAGGTAACAGGCCATCAGGGCCAACACCGCGACCTGGGCGGTGAACGCCTTGGTGCTGGCCACGCCGATTTCGGGTCCGACGTGCAGATAGACCCCCGCGTCGGTTTCGCGGGCGATGGTCGATCCGACGACGTTGACCACGCCGAGGGAAATCGCGCCACGCTGCCGCGCCTCGGTCAGCGCCGCCAGGGTGTCGGCCGTCTCGCCGCTCTGCGATACGGCGATGACGACGGTTCCGTCGTCGATGACCGGATTGCGATAGCGGAACTCGCTGGCGTATTCGGTTTCCGTCGGAACGCGGATGAGTTCCTCAAAGAGATACTCGCCGACCAAAGCTGCGTGCCAGGCGGTACCGCAGCCGGTGAGGATGAACCGCTTGGCGCGGGTCAGCTCCCTGGTGCAGTTGAGCAAACCGCCCAGGTGTACGGAGCCGTCGCGGAGGTTGATGCGCCCGCGCAGACAGTTCTGTATGGCCGCGGGTTGCTCGAAAATCTCCTTGAGCATGAAGTGTTCATACCCGGCCAATTCGATCTGATCGAGGGTCCATTCGACCTCCTCGACGTCGCGGGTGACGGGGATCGCGTCGAGCGTGGTCATGCGCACGTGATCCGGCGTGATGCGCACCATTTCTCCATCGCCGAGGTAGACGACCTGCGTGGTATGGGCGAGCACCGCCGCGGCGTCCGAGGCGAGCAAATGCTCGCCCTTGCCGATGCCCACCAGCAGCGGACTTCCCCGGCGGGCGGCCACGAGAACCTCCGGCTCGTCGCCGCAGACGACCGCGATTCCGTAGGTTCCGCTCACGTCGCGGAGCGCCTTGCGGACCGCCAGCTCCAGATCGCCCTCGTAGTAGCGGCCGATCAGTTGAGCGAGGACTTCGGTGTCGGTTTCGCTCTTGAACTCGATGCCCTGGCGTTCCAAGTAGGTTCGCAAAGCCCGGTCGTTCTCGATGATTCCGTTGTGCACAACGGCGATTTTTCCTGAGGCGTCCAGGTGCGGATGGGCGTTGACGTCGTTGGGTGCGCCGTGCGTCGCCCAGCGGGTATGCCCGATTCCGGTGGTTCGGTCGTCGTCGAAGTTAAGCATCTGCTCCAGGACCGACAGCCGGCCGGCGGACTTGACGACCGAGAGCTTGTCCCGGCTTGCCAGTGCGACGCCCGCGGAGTCGTATCCTCGATATTCAAGACGGCGCAACCCCTCGACAAGAATCGGCAAGGCCTGACGACGCCCGACATATCCGATGATCCCGCACATACGGCGCTCCTTCGAGGCTGATCCGCGTGGCACGCTCGGCGCAACGCGTTGTGACTCCACTCCCTGCCCGCGCGGCGACGCCTGAATCATGCCGGGGCGGCAACCATAGTATCGGTCCGCCGGCTTTCGGGGGCAAACGGAAACGCTTCCTGAAACTACGTGGCCGCCCACCGCCCGGTTCTTGGGGAGTCCACCGACGCGAATATCGCCGGATGCGCACCGAATACCGTTCGGCGAGCTTGCGCCGCCGCCGTGTTCCGAGGTGGGTTGACGCGCCGGGTTGGTGACAGTTTCGGCGGGGCTGGGTCGTGAGTTCGGAACCGCGAGTGTTAGCGAGCGGTCCGCGCTGGACCGCTCCCTCACGGTCGCGGTACGGATGAAGGAAAG
>JBBTCJ010000072.1:0-4769 GCA_038043285.1 Planctomycetota bacterium
TGCGCGCCGTCCTTCCGAACTACCTGGTGCACGTGACCGCAATCGCATGGCAGAACAACGACACGGTCATGTTCCTCGGCGACGAGGGGGTCTGGACGACGTTCAGCGAGATCCGCCGCGACGGCACGCAGCGAAAGACGCACGTCGGCGCGGAGAAGTTCGTCGCCCGGACGTTTTCGCTTTCGCGGGACGGGCAATCGGCTGCGTTCATCGTCGACAGTCCGACCCACGCGGGTGACGTGTTCGTCATGCATCACGGAGACGCCGGTCCGAAGCGGGTGACCAACAGCAATCCGTGGCTCGACGAGATGCGGCTCGCAAAACAGGAGATCGTTCGTTACCAGGCCCGCGACGGACTTGAACTGGAGGGCTTGTTGATTCGCCCGCTTGATGAACAGCCGGGGCGGCGTTACCCGTTGATCGTCACGGTCCACGGCGGCCCGGAGTCGCACTACGGCAACGGCTGGTTGACGCGATACTCTGATCCGGGACAGCTCGGCGCGGCGCGCGGCTTTGCGGTACTCTATCCGAACTATCGCGCCAGCACAGGCCGCGGCGTGGCGTTTTCGAAGCTCGATCATGGGGACTTTGCCGGGAAGGAGTTCGACGACCTTGTCGACGGAGTCGATCACCTGGTCAGCGTGGGACTGGTGGACAAGGCCAAGGTGGGGGTAACCGGCGGATCGTATGGCGGGTACGCGACCGCATGGTGTTCGACCTACCACACGCAGCATTTCGCAGCCGGCGTGATGTTCGTTGGCATCAGTGACTGTGTATCGAAGGTCGGCACAACCGACATCTCCGAGGAGATGATGCTCGTGCATCTTCGGAAGCGACTCTGGGACGACTGGAACTTTTTCCTGGAGCGAAGCCCGATCCGCCACGTCGAGAAGGCGCAGACCCCGCTGTTGATCCTGCACGGCAAGGAGGACCCGCGGGTCCACACCAGCCAATCCCTGGAGCTGTACCGCCACCTCAAGGTACTGGGACAGACTCCGGTTCGACTGGTCTTGTATCCCGGCGAGGGGCACGGCAACCGCCGCGCCGCGTCGCGGTTCGATTACACCCTACGGATGATGCAGTGGTTGGAGCACTATCTCCAAGGACCGGGAGGTTCGCCTCCGCCCTACGAACTGCAGTACGGTCTGCTGGCGGCGGAACCGCCCAAGGAGGAGAAGGCCGAGAAGAACTGACCGCGCGGCGAAGGGGATGTCCCGGGGGCCTACCCAGCCGCGAGCGGTTTGCCCGCGATGCTCACGAAAGATAAACGTCGTAGCGAACGCGCTGACCTTCGACGCTGTGCGAAACGTCCGGCGCCAGCGGCGGCGCGGAGTGATGGCGCTTCACGACCGTACGCCGCCGGGCTTTGGCTCGGGCGACGCACAGGAGTTCGCCGGCGTCCACGTCGTCGCCCACGATCCGCCGCAGAATTCGCAACTCCTTCTTGCTCAGCGCGCTGCGCTGAAGCGGGGCGTACATCGGATCCACGTAGACCACCTCGGGAGTGCATTCGGGCGACAGCGAAGCGAGCGCCTGGATCGCATCGCCCTCCCGGAAGACCAACCGATCGCAGATGGCCGCAAGTTGATCGTCGCCGACGCGCCGAGCACGCTCCAGGGCATCGTAAAGCATGGCGGCGATCACCGGCGATCGTTCGCAGGCGACGACCTCGCATCCAAGGCAAGCAAGCAGGAAAGCATCGCGGCCCAGTCCGGCCGTGGCGTCGAAGATCGTCCGACAGCCGGTCCGCAGTCCCACCGCCCGTCCGATCGGTTGACCTCGACCGCCACCGGATCGTCGGCGGTAACCCGTCGGACCGGAGACAAAGTCGACAAACAGAGGGCGTGCTTGGGAGTTGCCGGCCTCGCGGAGTTCCAACCTCGCGTCGGTGACCGCGAGGCACAACTCCGCACCCACCGCGGCTGGGTCACGACTCGCCAGCGGCAGCCCTGTTCGCCAGGCCAACTCCTCCGCCCGCAAGGCAGCGGCGGCGTCCAGCGCATCGACGACAACGGCGATCAAGGCAGGACCGCCCATTACTTGCGAACTGCCGGCGAAAGGCGCGGCGGTTTTGCGGATCCCGGCGCGGCCGGAAGAAGCCCCGCCAGGTCGCTCAGTCGAATGGTGGTCAACGCCCAAACGAAGGCCGGAATCGTGAACACCGTGACGACCGAGCGCCCGAACAGAAGCTTGATTGTCCGGAGCGTTTCGAGGAGGACTGGTCCGGGCGAGAAAGCGGACAACGGACCGGGTTCGCTGAGGTCAAGCACCAACTGCACGTACAGGCGGAACATGGCGAAGGCGCCGATCAGCGCCGTACCAAACAGGAGCGACCATACCTTCCGCCCCCAGGGAACCGGCGTCGCGACAATGAGGGCGAGCGTGAAGGCCGCCGGAAGGTAGTCGAGCGTGCGGGTGGTCAGCTCCATCGTCCCCCGGGCGCCGGTACGGCTATGGGTCATCGTGATCTGCACGTCCCTGTCGCGGAACTCGGGCGGAGCCTTGCGGAACTGCACAACCGCCCCGTTGCCCATTCGGGCGAAGACGGCGCCCGCGGCGGCTCGGTAGGCGGCGCTGTAGATTCCCGCCCCGCGGAATTGCGGGACCAGAAGCAGCGCGTACACCACCGCGAGCTTCACGAGAAAAAACGCAAGCGTCTTAGTCGGCGACCTCGGCACGCGGATGCGCCTTCGGCTTGGTGGCCCAAAGTGCCCAGACGACCCAGAAAAAGAGCGAAAAAACGACGAACGCCGGTTGCCAGACGTCCACGTGCATCAGCTCAAAACCCGCCCGCCAGTGGACGCCGACGTAAAACAGCGAAATGATGCGGATGAGATTGAGGACGGCCAGCAGCGCCGCGCCGATCAAAAGCCCGGGCACCTTCGTCCGAAAGGCCACGGGGAAGGCGACGACCGCGGCGACGAACAAGGCCAGCGGTTCGATGGCGTCGCAGCCGTGGGCAATGTTGACCGAATAGCGGCTGGAGTTGATGGTCATCTCATGAACCGTCGCCCCCTCGCCGAAGACGTTCATAACCGCCGCGGATGCCTTGGCATTGAGCACTTGCAGCTTGGGCAAAAACCCGTCGGCTGCGCTCAGAAAAGGCAGGAAGGTCAGGGCGTAGAAGCCAACCAAGAGCAGGGCAAAGGTGATCACGAAGCGGAAGATCAGTCGCTTGGCGCCGGACGGGATTCCGTGCCGCGTGGTCGATCGCAGATGTTTGGCTCTCGGGCTTGCGCTCAACGTTCACTCCCTCGAAAGATTGACGGCCCATCATCGGCGCGGGCCGGGCAAAATGCAAGCATGCGCGCAGCGCTGGATCACACGCCGAGGGGGTGACGGTACGAGACCCGCTCCCTCACGGTCGCGGCTCGGATCAAACGGCGCGACGCCTCTTGTCAGAACCGCGAGCGTCCGGAAGCGGACCTGGCAATGGCGTCGCTCCCGGCGTGCCAGACCCAACGCCCCCCGGCGCTCCACTCTCTGACAAGAAGCGTGCCGCCCTCCGTCTTCAAGAACCGGAGAGCGGCACGCGCTGATCTACCTTTCCACTAACGACACACGTCCGCGGTCACACAGTCGCCGCTCGTCGGCGAGCGATCACGATTGTTGCAGCAGCAAGGGTCAGCAGCGTCAGGACCGCCAGACCCCACTCGGAGACTGTTGGACAGGTTTCATAATGACCGCATTTCTGGTGGCAGCAGTCTCCGGCCCACGCCTTTGTAACTTGTCCTCCAGTTGGCAATGTGAATGTCAACACCACGTCATCAGGTTGCGGATACAGCGACGCGTCCACGAGAAGTGTCCACGTGCCTCCGTTGACCGTCGCCTGTGCCGTGCCCGAAAAGCACGAGTCGCCCTTCCCGATGTTATTTCCCTCAACCTTAATCGCCGACGGCGCTTGCCCGTTCGTGGTAGTTCCCTCGACGCGAATATAGAGATCCTTGCAGTTTGTCTGAATCTTCACGTTGTCCAGAGTCATGGTCACTTGTTGCCCGGAAACTTGGAAGGTCCAGGAATCCGGAGTGAGATAACTCGATTGCCAGTGCGTCGAATCATCTGGTGGATTCAAACCAGGCGGCTCGGCCCAATTCGCGAAGGCAAAAGCCCCATCACAGTTGTTCCACCACAATGGCGCCCCCGAAGGGGGTGCGACTTGCGCGAACGCTTCTCCACCCGGCGCAACGAAAAACACCGAGATGGCCAAGACCCAAAGTACTTGCCGTTTCATCGTCAATCTCCATCGGAATGTCCATAAATCGCCATGATCCACGCATCCCCAGCGGGCTGCACACTTGGCGCGTCGGGTCGGCGCCTCGACCTACGCGCAGAGGGGGCGCCCGAGGTCGGCTGGGCTGTAGCGCGAAACGCGAACGGGACATCAAGGTTCGCGGCGGCAATGGCTCTCCGCGGTTGGATGATGCGGTTACTCGACTGAATCGAGGTACCGCGATGCGCACATGCCCTAGGACGGCAACGAGCATCGCGTTGACGTACCCGACCACGACCGCGACCAGTGCGTATCCGAGAACGTGCCCGATCCACGCAAGGACTCCGCTGCCTGGCACATTGGCAGCGGCGAGTCCCAGCGACAACCCCAGCGGGCCCAGCGCGATCTCAACCGCCGCCCAGGTCACGCCCAGGACAAACGGACTGAATCCGATCCATCGCGTCAGCGCGGCTCCGAGAAAGGCGTACGCGCCGGGCAGTGTCACGACCGCGAGGGCCGTCAAGGGACCAGAATCCGGCGAGCGAAGCGGATTGCCGAC
>JBBTCJ010000073.1:0-2125 GCA_038043285.1 Planctomycetota bacterium
TTCCTCGGCCCCTTACGGGGCCACAAAAGATCCCGCCGGAAGTGTCACGGACCCGATGGCCCTGATGGCGGCGTTTTCGAGCTTGTTTTCCGGGACGACTTTCGGTACAATGACGCTTCATTCTTTTTGCCGGTCACAGAGCGATATCCATTCTCGGGAGGGGCGGTCATGCATGAAGCGATTCCAACTGTCGGGCGTGCTGCGCGCTTGTCCCCATCTGGGCTACAAGTCCTCGTTTGCGCCTGGATGACCACGGTGGTTATTGGCGCGGGAATCGTGCAGGCACAAGCTCCTCAAGGCGCGATCGTCGGGTGGGGATCGCAGGTCGTCGGCGTCGATCTTTCCAGCGGCTTCACGGCCGTCGCGGGGGGCGGGAACCACAGCCTGGCTCTCAAGGCCGACGGGTCCATCGTGGGATGGGGAGACAACAGCTACGGTCAGACCGACGTTCCCGCGCCCAACAGCGGTTTCGTGGCCGTCGCCGCGGGCGAAAGCCACAGTCTGGGCCTAAAGGGCGACGGATCCATCACGGTCTGGGGATGCGGTGAAATCCGACAGTACTGCGATACCCTATGGACCTGCTCGCCTTATTGCGCCGGGCCATACCCGGAGCCCCCTTCGCCGAATACTGGTTTCGTCGCCGTTGCCGCGGGCGGTAGCCGCAGTCTGGGTCTCAAGGCCGACGGGTTTATAGTGCCGTGGGGACACGGTCAAACCGGCGTCCCCGCCCTCAACACGGGTTTCGTCGCCGTCGCCGCGGGCGGGTATCACAGTCTGGGTCTCAAGGCCGACGGATCCATCGTGGCGTGGGGAGACAACTACGTTGGTCAAACCAACGTTCCTGCGCCCAACACAGGTTTCGTGGGCGTCGCCGCGGGCGGGAATCATAGTCTGGGCCTCAAGGCAGACGGATCCATCGTGGGGTGGGGAGACAACAGCGTTGGTCAAACCAACGTCCCCGCGCCCAACACGGAATTCGTCGCCGTCGCCGCGGGCAAAGGTTACAGCCTAGGACTCAAGGCCGACGGCTCGGTCGTCGGGTGGGGAAACAACAACTACGGTCAGACCGCCGTCCCCGCGCCAAACACTGCCTTCGCCGCCGTCGCCGCAGGCGGTAGCCACAGTCTGGGTCTCAAGACCGACGGATCCATTGTGGCGTGGGGAGCCAACAGCTCCGGTCAAGCCAACGTCCTCGCGCCCAATGCCGATTTCGCCGCCGTCGCCGCGGGCGGGTATCACGGTCTTGGTCTCAAGGCCGACGGGTCCATCGTGGGGTGGGGATATAACGGGTACGGTCAGATCAATGTCCCCGTGCCCAACACCGGTTTCATCGCCGTCGCCACGGGCGGTGGGCACAGTCTGGGTCTCAAGGCCGACGGGTCCATCGTGTCGTGGGGATGCGAAGGGTTTAACTACGGTCAGTGCAATGTTCCCGCGCGCGACAGGGACTTCGTCGCTATTGCCGCAGGCTACAACCACAGTTTGGGCCTCAGGGAAGACGGGTCCATCGCGGCGTGGGGAAGCAACGGGGCCGGTGAATCCAGCGTTCCCTTCCCCAACACCCGGTTCGTCGCCGTTGCCGCGGGCGGGAACTACAGTCTGGGCCTAAAGACCGACGGATCCATCGCGGCCTGGGGATGTGGTGAAATCCAAGAGTACTGCATTCCGAACTGGTTCTGCTTGCCTTATTGCGTAGGGTCATACCCGGAGCCCCCTTCACCGAATATTGGTTTCGTGGCCATCGCAGCGGGCGATTACCACAGTAGTCTGGGTCTCAAGGCCGACGGGTCTATCGTGGCGTGGGGAAGCGCCGACTCCGGTCAGACCGATGCTCCCGCGCCCAATGCCGATTTCATCGCCATCGCCGCGGGATATGATCACAATCTGGGTCTCAAGACCGACGGGTCCATCGTGGCCTGGGGATGTGGTGATCCCTACGACTTCGGGCAGTGCAACGTTCCCGCACCGAACACGGGTTTCGTGGCCGTTGCCGCGGGCGGGGACCACAGTCTGGGCATCAGACGGGTAACGGGCGATGCCGATGGGGATGGCGACGTGGATTGGGCGGACTTCGCGTCGGTTGCGGACGATATGCTCGGCCCATCCATCGATCCGCAATCGTTGG
>JBBTCJ010000073.1:2135-2602 GCA_038043285.1 Planctomycetota bacterium
TTCGACGTTGACGCGGATTCCGACGTAGACCTCCACGACTTGGCCGCATGGCACAACGCGTTCACCGGCGATTGAGCCGTTCCCGGCGCGGCGAGACTCCGGCATTGAATCAGCGATCGCCGCCTTTCCGGCACTGATCGTTGCACCCGGTCCGCGGCCAAGGATGCCAGCGGCTGGGGGAAGAAATGCGGAGACTTCGGGCAGGTTGAACCTCGCCAAGAGATCCAGGGGTGGCCGATCTCCCTTCGTTCGCGCGGGCTAAGGCCCGCGGCTCAGGAAAGAAGAGGCCCGAAGTCTTCCGCGGGCTGACCCTGACACCCTCGAGATCGCGGTCGAGCTTTGACACTTCGCGTTAAGGGGAGGAGCCCGCGGCTAGTGGTCGGACACACCTTATTCTTAGGGTCAACAAACACCGCTCCCTCACGGTCGCGGTACGGATAGAAGAAGAAACGGCGGCCGCTCCCTCA
>JBBTCJ010000074.1:0-7842 GCA_038043285.1 Planctomycetota bacterium
GGGAAGGGCAAGAACCAGCTCACGATGGACTTGGTGGATACCCGTCGCGTGTGCTAATATGCGGTGGAAGACGCCGACTACACCTGGCGATTGATGGAGCTGATGAAACCGCAGCTCGCCGGAACCGATCTCGAACCCCTCTTCCGCGACACGGAGATGCCCCTGGTCGACGTGCTCGCCGAGATGGAGCACCACGGCATCAGCCTGGACGTGGACCTGTTGCGATCGTTGGGCGGGTCCATCGGGGACCGGCTTGTCGAACTGACCGGCGAACTGCACCAGCGCGTTGGTCACCCGTTTAACCTCGACTCACCGAAACAGCTTTCGGCGGTGCTGTTCGATGAGCTTGGCTTTCACTCGGTGAAGAAAACCAAGACCGGTCGAAGCACAGACGCCGAAACGCTCGAAGCGCTTGCGGCCCAGACCGATCACCCGGTGCCGCGATTGCTGCTGGAGTATCGGGAACTCTCCAAGCTGAAGGGAACATACGTCGACACGCTTCCGAAGATGGTCTGCCGGCGCACGGGGCGCGTCCACGCAAGTTTTCACCAGACCGGGGCCATCACCGGGCGGCTTTCCTCCAGCGATCCGAACCTGCAAAACATCCCCATCCGCACCGAGACGGGGCGGCGAATCCGCGAGGCCATCATCGCGGAATCGCCGGACGACGTCATCCTGTCGGCGGATTACTCGCAGATCGAGTTGCGACTCCTGGCCCATTTTTGCGAAGACACGGCCTTGGTCGAGGCGTTTCGACAGGGCATGGACATTCACCAATCGGTCGCGGCCGAGGTCTTCGGCGTGCCGGTGGAGGCCGTCACCACGCAGCAGCGCGGGGTGGCCAAGGCGGTCAACTTCGGAATCATCTACGGACAGACCGCGATGGGGCTTTCGCGGACCCTCAGTATCCGCGTCGGCGAGGCAAAATCGTTCATCGACGCGTACTTCAAGCGCTATCCCGGAATCCGCTCGTTCATCGACCGTTGCGTCGAGGAAGCGCGGACCCGGGGGCATGCACAGACCATCCTCGGTCGCCGCCGTCCGATTCCCGAACTGCACTCACGCAACCACGCACTACGATCCTTCGGCGAACGGATCGCGGTGAACACGGTGGTTCAAGGATCCGCCGCCGACCTCATCAAACGAGCGATGATCGACATCCATCGGGCGATTCGCGCGGGGCAACTGTCGGCGCGGATGGTGATCCAGGTGCATGACGAACTGGTCTTCGAAACCCCGCGCAGCCAGGTCGAGGCCTCCGCGAAGCTCATCCGCCAAAGCATGGAGGGGGCGTTTTCGCTTCGAGTACCCATCGCAGCCGACGTCGGTTGGGGCAGGAATTGGGCCGAGTCGAAAAAGTAGATCGCGTGCAACATGGCCATAAACCAATGCAAATGAATAACTTACGACGATCATCGGCGCCGCCTAACCCCCGACGCTGAGGCTTGTCCAATCGGGTACGCGAACAGACGAACGACGGACGGTCGGACAACGGTGCTCGTTGCAGGATACGGAGACCAGGCCATGAAGCGGAATCGGATCAAACTCGGGTTGGCGGCGCTGCTGTGCGGCGGGGTACCCTTGGTGACCAGCGCCACCTGCGACCCGTACGCCGGCGTGCTCGATTTCTACCGCGACGATGACGGCGGATACTATGACAGCGGGTATTGGGTCGAGGACGTCTACTATGTCGACTACTACGACGACTGCGGGTGGTGGGCGTGCTACTAAGACGGCCACGCTGTTGCTTCTTGGCGTGACTGGACGGGCATCCCGTATCCCAACCGTCAGGGAGCGGCCCCAGAGTTGCGGCGCGAAGGCCGCAGGTGCCTGCTTCGCGGACCTTGCACCCCAATGAACCCCGATCTCCGCTCCCGGATCCGCTGGCAGCGTGTCGTGAACCGGGGTAGAACTTGCTCGAAAGCAACGACCATGAGGGAGCGGCCGCGGCGCGAAAAAACACCTCGCGGCGCGACGCGGCTGATGCACTCGGTTAGGGGTTCTTTGAAACTACGCCGGATCATCGGGCGCGCGGCCGCCCTCGCCATACGCTTTTTGCCGGATATCCGCGCTCGGTCAGCCATCGCACTGGCGGACAAGCCGCTAGTGGCACCCTTCACGGACGCGCAATCCAATCGCGAAATCCGGGCAAGACCCTCTCCCCATGCCGTGTGGCGCGGGCCTTCAACCCGTGGAAATGCCGGCGGCTTAGCGGCGCCACACGTGCTTCTTCTCGGCGTTCTCCTGCTTGTCGTTCCCGCGACCGCGTTACCGGCCCCGCCGCTCGGCAACGCCGCGCCGGCGAGCGACGACGCCCGGCGGCTTCAAGCATGTCACAGCGGAATCACCGATCCACAGGTCGGACCGGAGGATCGTCGACGATGGGCGGACCTTTTGATCTCCGCCAAAATGCCCGAAGCCAACGCGGTCATCGAAGAGTTGTTGCTTCCGACGCAGCGCGCCGAGGTGCAGCGGGCGATCTGTTCGGCGATTATCCAACACACCCGGGAGTACGAGACACCTCCGGACGCCGACCTGCTGCACCCGCTGATCGCGTTGCTGTTCGCGGAGTCGGCGGAGGTTCGCGCGGCGGCGGCGCAGGCCCTGGGGGAGTTCACCGCCCCGGAGGCGACAGGACAACTGGCGGACGTCGCGGAGGACCGGAGCTTGCCAAGGTCGGCTCGACTGGCGGCCATCGACGCCCTGGCGTCGAACGCGCAACAGCGTGATGTCACGGCGGCACTCGTCGGAATGCTCCAGGCTGCGGATCCCGATGAGCTGGCACACCTCACCGCGGCGCTGACGCCGGTTGCCTCGAGCAGTTTCGGGCGCGACGTCGCGGCCTGGCAGGCATGGTGGGAAAAAAAGAAGGCTCAATCGGCGGCGGAATGGCTGTCGGAACAGTTGACCCGGTCGCGCCTCCGCGCCCGGCGAAGCACCGCTGAGGCGGCGGCGTTGCAGACGGAACAGGACCGTGAGCTGGCCGCGGTCGCGATAAGGTTGCGCGAATTCCAGCGCGAGGCGCTGCGGTCGCTGCCGCTGGAACAACGCGATGCCAAGCTGACGGAATGGATCGATGATCCGGTTGGGGCGGTGCAGGCGGCCGCCCTGGGGATCATCAAGGCCCGCATCTCGGACGAGGGTAGGCGGCCCGATGGGGAGATGCTCACGCGGATTATGCGGATGCTGGACCATTCCTCCCCGCCGCTGCGCCGCGAAGCGCTCTCGATCCTGCAAACGTTGAACAACCCCGCGGTGGTCGGTGCGATTCTGGAACGACGGCGTCTGGAAGACGACCTGCCGACGCGACAGGCGATCTTCCAGGCGTTGGGGAGACTGGGCAGCGCATCCGCCGTCCCGGCGCTGGTGGAGGAAATCGCCGACGACACGTCGGACGCGGCGGGCGTCCGCGAGGCCGCCACCGCCCTCGCCGCCATCGCCTCCGGCCTGCCCACCCGTGAGCCGCTGAACCTCGCGATCGGCCCACTTTCGCGTCGCTGGCAATCAACTCCAACGACGGACACCGGACTACGAGCCTCGCTGCTTTCCGCCATGGCCGGCGTGGCTGACAACGGGTTTCGTGAGGCATTCCTGCAGGCGGTGGAGTCGGACGATCCAGCCGTCGCCCAAGCCTCCATCCGCGGACTCTTGACGCTGAAGGATACTTCGAAGCTTCCCCGAATCGCCATCCTCGCTTCGCATGTAGATCCACGCGTCCGCCTGGCGGCGATCGAAACCATCGGAGGGCTGGGGCGGTCGGACGCCGATCTGGAGCTTCTCGTCAACCACCTCCATCGTGCAACCGAGCCCAATGAGTTGGTGTCCCACGCGGCCTGGCGCGGATTTCGGTCACTCTTAGCCAATCGCGCCATTCCAGATCGGGTGCGTGAATCGTCGCGATTGGACGGCATGCCCGACCTTCAGGCGAAATACCTTGAGGAACTGTCCAACGTGATGCTGACCACCGGCGACTTCCACACCCCCGACCTCGAGCGGGTGGAGGAGCGCCTCGCGGGCTTGCTGCTTGAGGCCGGGCGGGCGCCCGAGGCCGCCCCGCACCTTCGCGAGCTGTACGAAATCCGCTTTGCTCGAGGAGACGCGACCGCTGACGAAGTCGGCCTGCGCTGGTTGGAAGCCGTCCTCGCCGGTCCGACCGAGCAGGGCATCGGCGACGTGGTCGCTCGCGTGGCTGAGGGCGCATCGTCGGACGAGACCCGCGATCGCGTTGCCACCGTCATTCGGCGTTCCGCGGATTCGCCGTCGGGCGCGGCGGACCCGTCGCGTAACCTCCGACTGCTCGCCGAACTGCAACGGGTTCGGCCCAACGTCGTCGGAAGCGGGTGGAGTAAGTTGCTCCATGAACTTGCCGAGCGGAATCAGCCGCAATCGGAGGGCGTTCCGGGGCCGTGAAACGCCCAACACGCGGGTCATTGACCTGTCGGCGCTGATCAATCGGTTCGATGGGGCGAAGAGCTCACTGAAGTCGGGGCGGTAAGGTCATCGTTTCGCCATAGGTTTTCCAGGCAGCAGCGGCGTGACCGAAGCAGCAACGCGGCGAGAGCCAGGGCGAAGAGCGCGGCGTTTTCGATCGTCTTTTGCCAGATGATCGCCTCACCGGTTCCGCAACCGCAGTCGAACTTCACGGCGAAGAAGGACTGTCCGGTCTCACGCATGATCTCCAGCGCCCGCAGCAACACGGCCGGAGTGAAGACCGCAAGCATGGCCGCAATGACCAACGCTGCCCCACGAATCGCCACCCCGAGCAGCAGGGCGGCGCCGGACATGACCTCCAGCCACGGAACCACAATCGCGGAGGAGTTGAGCCAGACGGCCGGCTCCTCGGGCAGCATGTCGTAGAGGTGAATCCCTTTGAGGAACGCGATCGGGTCGCCGAGCTTGTTGGACCCCATGTAGATGAACACCCAGGCGAGAATCAGACGGATCAGCACCAGCAACCAGCCGCTCCGCCGTGGGCTTGCGAGTTCCGACGGACCGCTCATGGCGTCCCTCGACCCGCGGCGGCCGGCATCTTCTTCTCCGTCCACTCCTCCCATCCGCCGGGATAGAGGTACACCGCCTCCGAGGGGATGCCGGCTTCAATCAGCTCCCGACACGCGAAGATGCTGTCCTCGCAGTCGCCGCCGTTGCAATACACGATGACCTTCTCCGCCCCGTTGGCGCGGGTCAGCACTTCGTCCAAATAACGCTGAACCTCATAGGGATAGCACTGGACCGCTCCGGGAATGTGCCCCTCGGCAAAATGGGTGTCATCGCGGGCGTCGACGAAGACGTTCAAGCCCTGCAGCGTCGCGCGATCCTTGAACGCGTCGGCGACCTGCTCAAAATCCATCTCCTGATACGGATGTTGGGGGCCAAGGGCGGGTTTCTTGTCGGCGACTTTCGACTCCGACGGTTTCGCCGAGGATTGTCTCTGCCCAACGGGCTGCGTCGCGTCGGCGGCAGGCTGGGGAGCCGCCTTCGCCGCGCTCGCCGGCGACTTGCCCGAGTCTTGCAACGGCGGAACCAGCGTCGCGCCGACGGCGAAATAGTTCTTTGTCGGACTGATGTGCCCCTTTTCGCGTACGGCGTTGAGGACGAACGCCGCCGCAAGTCCGGTGACTCCGACGACCACCATCTCCCGGAGCGTCTGCTTGATCACCTGCATCGCGTCACGACTCCACACGCCCAGGCAGCGCGAACCTCCGCGCGGCTCGCCATCCACGGTCCATCTTGCCGAACGCCGACAACAAGGTCAATGAACCGCCATTCTTGTGTTACGGCTGGGTGACAGCTTCGCGGACCTCGCTTGATGGGTGCGAAATGACCGGCAGGCCATTCCTGTCGCGACAGGCGACAAGCGAACCAACGCCAAGCGGCAATTCAGCTCAGTCGCATCAACATCGGCTCGCGCGAAACGTCGCCTGCGGACCGCAAAACCTGCGGTTCCCGCAGCGAATCCGGACCCCCATAACTCGCAACAATGGTGAGGCACTACACTTGGCAATGCGGGCCAAGTGAGCCGCATCCGTTCAGGAAAGACAAAAAACGCGCCTCCCAGGGAGTCTCGGAGGCGCGGGAACGACCATTCTGGATGTCGTGAGGCGATCGCGATTTACACCCAGCCGCGGATTTTGCAAGCCTCCGCGACGCGGGAGACGGCCACCATGTAAGCGGCCAGACGATTGTGGACCTTGGCTTTCTTGGCCATCTCGTAGACCGAGCGGTAGGCGGAAGTCATCTTGCGGTCGAGCTGCTGGTGCACGTCGCCGAGGGCCCAGTAATAGTTGTAGGTGTTCTGGACCTGCTCGAAGTAAGAGACGGTGACGCCGCCGGCGTTGGCCAGGAAGTCGGGCAGAACGTAGATGCCCTTCTCAAAGAAGATCTTGTCGGCATCGGGCGTGGTCGGGCCGTTGGCCAGTTCGCAGATGATGCGGGCCTTGACCTTGCCGGCGTTGGCTCCGGTGAGGACGCCTTCGAGGGCCGACGGATAGAGCACGTCGCACTGGAGTTCGAGAACTTCCTCGTTGGAGATCGGCTTGCTTCCGGGGAAGCCGCTGACGGCGCCGGTTTCAAGCTTGTACTTGACGAGGGCTTTGGGATCCAGGCCGCCGCTGTTGAACACGCCGCCGCGTGAGTCGGTGGCCGCAATGAGCTTGCCGCCCCCGAGGATTTCAGGGTGCAGGGTGGCCGCGAACTGTCCGGCGTTGCCGAAACCCTGGATGGCGTAACTGGCGTTTTTGAGGTCGAGGTTAAGGGCCTTCGCGGCTTCGCGGACAATGTAAACGCCGCCGCGGGCGGTGGCGTCGCCCCGTCCTTCGGACCCCCCGACGGGCAGCGGCTTGCCGGTGATGACCCCCGGATGCGAGTAGCCGACGATGGTCTCGAACTCGTCCATCATCCAGGCCATGATCTGCGGCGTGGTGTAGACGTCCGGAGCGGGCACGTCGCGGTGCACGCCAAGTTCGCGGCCCACGGCGCGGATGTAGGCCCGGGCCAGCCGCTCCTTCTCGCCGTCGGACATTTCCTTCGGGTTGCAGACGATGCCGCCCTTGCCGCCGCCGAGGGGGATGTCGACCACCGAGGTCTTCCAGGTCATCCAAGCCGCCAGGGCGCGGACCGTGTCGATGGTCTCCTCCGGATGCCAGCGGATTCCGCCCTTGGTCGGACCGCGGGCGTTGTTGTATTGCACGCGGAAGCCCTTGAATATCCGCGTCGAGCCGTTGTCCATGCGAATGGGCAAAGTAAAGTGGTATTCGCGCATCGGCCAGCGGAGTAGTTCATGCGTCGCGGAATCCAGGCCGAGGCGCTGGGCGGCCTCGTCAAGCTGCTGTTGGGCGATGGCAAACGGGTTCAACGTGCTCATGCTTCGATGCTCCTTGGGTGGCCGTGTAGGCCGTCACAGAAAAAGTTCCGCCGTCGCTCGGTAGACGCTGCTGTGCGGAAACAACCTTGGCCGACCGCGGCCACGGGCTGTACCACAACTCTCTTCGCCGGATGCATCCGGCGGTTGGTCGTCAATCCTGGGAGAGGCGGGCGACGCCGCGCCCTGTGACTTCGCTCCCCGTGCCGGAGTAGTGTAGCAAGCGGCGTGCCATGTCGGACGCTGGCCTCCGCCCCATCTCGGCCACTTCGGCATTGTAGGGTGACGCAGCCTCCGCCGCGAGGGCGTGGGGCGCGGACGGCCACGGGTGGGGGAGGCGATGATCGTGGGCCGATCGCATCACCAGCCCGGCTGGGCAGGTACTTCGACCTGCCGTAACCACCCGCGCAGAATTGGGTCCGTGACAGTTCCGGCGGCACGCGAGCCGCCCCGAAGGGGCGCAGGCTTGTAGCCACGGGTGA
>JBBTCJ010000075.1:0-5565 GCA_038043285.1 Planctomycetota bacterium
GGCCAATTCAAAATGACGACCCGCTCTCACCTGGTGAGAAATGCGGGCTAGCCCGGGATTATTCACAACGAACGTCGTGTCGCGCGTTGGCCGTCCGCGGCGTCGGGGCTGGTTCCCGGTGCGGCCTGGCACGGCGTCCTGTACGCCGCCGCACAAGGGGCGACGCTGCATCGACCTCCCGAATTCGCACACCTGTGATGAAGAATCCGCGATGTTGAGGATTTACGTCAGGCGGGCGCGTCGCCGAGTGGCGTTGAACGCCGGTGGATGGCGAAAGCCAGCACCAGCAACGCGACCGACATGCCCATGATCAGTCGGCGGGTGTCGGAACCGAGGAACACGCGGTCGTAGTCCATTCCCGGGAGAACTTCGCCGGCGCGGGTCAGCCAGGCGGGCGGTTCGGGCGCGACGACAGCTTCGGTGTTCAGCGCTGCGAACGGGACGTCTTCCACGTCCACGGTTACGACCTGTTCGCCGATCCGCCGGAAGCCGAGGTCGCGCTGGGCGAGACGGGCAATGGCCGCGGGATCCGCTTGAAGCGCCTCGATCGAGTGTTTCTCCAAGGCATCGGCTTCGCGCATTTCGTCCAGCTTCCCTTGCGCGGTTTGTTCGACCATACGCAGCGCCTGGTACTCGCGCCACTCGGGAAGAACGACGCACGGCGTCAGCGCGGCCAGGCCCATCAGCGTCAGCCACCAGAAAACAAAGGGACTTGCCCCGCGAGGGCGCGCCGGGGTGTTTGGGTTATGCGTTCTCATGTTGAGGGGTCCACCTGCGGGGTCTTTCGCGTCCCGGCGATTCACGGCGACCGCGATTTCGGGCCAGCCTCAATCCCGCGGATCGTGGTCAGGTCTTCGAGTCAAGTCGCCTTTCGGCACCCTCTTGTCCAGAACTCTGCTCCGTAGCCGGCCGACGAGCCCAGGTGACTTTGGATGCGCAACAACCGGTTGTACTTGGCGGTTCGATCGCTTCGACAGGGACTTCCGGTCTTGATCTGCCCGGCGTTGGCGGCGACGGCGATGTCGGCAATGGTGGTGTCCTCGGTTTCGCCGCTGCGGTGGCTGATGACCGCGGCCCAGCCGTTGCGCATGGCCAACTCGACGGCGGCCAGCGTCTCGGTGAGCGTGCCGATCTGGTTGACCTTGATGAGAATGGCGTTGGCGGCCTGGCTCTCCAATCCCCGGCGCAAGCGCTTGGTGTTGGTGACGAACAGGTCGTCCCCGACGAGCTGCACGCGGTCGCCAAGCCTGGCGGTTAACTTTCGCCAGCCCTCCCAATCATCTTCCGCGAGTCCGTCTTCGATGCTGCGGATGGGATACCGTTCACACCAGTCGGCCCAATGGTCGATCAGTTCGTCGCTGGTGACCAGCTTGTTCGGATCAGACTTGAAGAAACGATAGCGTTTGGTATTGGTGTCGTACATCTCCGAGGTGGCGGGGTCGAGGGCGATGAAGACGTCCCGGCCGAGTTTGTACCCGGCTGCCTCGACACCTTCGGCGATGACCTCCAAGGCCTCCTCGTTGGTTCGCAGGTTGGGGGCGAAACCGCCTTCGTCGCCGACGTTGGTGTTGAGCTTGCGCTTCTGCAACACCTTCTTGAGCGAATGGAAGCACTCGGCGCCGATGCGCAAACCGTGGGAAAAGGACTCCGCGCCCCATGGTTGGATCATAAACTCCTGAAAGTCCACGTTGTTGTCCGCGTGCCTGCCGCCATTGAGGATGTTCATCATGGGCACGGGCAGAACGTGTGCCTTGGGTCCGCCGAGGTAGCGGAACAAGGGGAGCTTGCACGATTGGGAGGCGGCCTTAGCCGTCGCTAGTGATACGGCGAGGATGGCGTTGGCGCCCAAGCGGGATTTGTTCTCGGTTCCGTCGAGTTCGATCATCGCCTGATCGACGTCTTCTTGGTCGGTGGCGTCGAGTCCGATGACCGCATGGGCGATTTCGCCGTTCACGTGCTCGACGGCTCGCTGCACGCCCTTGCCGAGGTAGCGCTTGGCGTCGTCGTCGCGGAGTTCGACGGCCTCGTGTTCGCCGGTGGAGGCGCCGGAGGGAACCGCGGCATCGCCGGCGCTGTTGTCTTCCAGGATGACCGTCGCTTCGACGGTAGGAAACCCGCGCGAATCGAGGATTTCCCGGCCCTCAACGTGAACAATGGTGGTCGGCAAAGAGAGCCTCCGTTCTCCCGGTGGGCGAAAGCGCCAGCAGTATGTATCGGCCCGCGGTCGGCATTCGCTCGAACTTGCTTGAAGATGGGGAATCTATGGCGGATTTCGCGTTCGTCAAGGAAGAGCCCACTGCACGGGTCTGGAACCGGCGGTGCCGCTTGAATACAAGGAGAGTAGCGGGTACGGTTCCTCTGGATCGGCAGGTGCGATCATGGCCAACGACGTCAACGATGTCGGATGTAAGTCAGTCGCGGCGCGCTTTCGCCGTTCTGATGGAAGCCACGATGATCGCGGTGATTTCGTCGAATTCGCGCATCAGGTCGGCGAGCTTGGCGGGCGGGACGATGCCGGATTCGGCGAGGAGTTCGAGCCAATAAGCGGACTCGTCTGCTTCTTCCTCGACGATGGCCAGCTTGTGAATGAAATCGGCTCGCGATTTCCCCCGGCGCGAGGCTCGGTAGTTGGCGCCGACGGACGTGGCCGAGCGAAGCAGTTGTTTGCCGATGACATCGGCCGCTCGCGTGGCCGGCAGCGATTCGGTGAGCTTGATGACCCGCAGCGCGAATGCCTTGGTCCGGGCTTTCATGGTGTCTTCGTTCATGGTGATGAAATGGTAGCGGGTACGGTCGTTTCCGAACATCCGTCATCGGGATCAACGTCGGATGTTGGAAGTGGGATGTGGGAGGTGAGAAGATTCGGTCTCTCTGCTCGCTTACATCCGCCATCCGACATCGAACATCCGACATTGGGCGGCGGCGAAACCGGGCCGTGGAGCGAGACGGCGACGATCGGGGCGTAGCCGGAGAGCATGACCACCCGGCGGCACAACCGCTACTCTCTCGCCCACAGTTCCCAGGAATCGCCCAATGACCTACCAGTCCGTTGACAAGCTCCAGAACATGCTCGCGGAGGAAGTGTTCGGCTACGCTGCCGACAAGAAGAAGGCATCCGGTCGCGCTTTGGGCACGCTCATTGAGATCGTGACCTTCTACACAATCTGCGCGTGGGACCTGCGCAACTCCATCGCCATCGAGCGTCCAGTTCCGGAGTTCGCAAACCCGGAAATCTCGCACAACGTTGAGTTCTCGCTGCACCCCATTACCCACACGCGCTCGGTCGCTCTGAAGCCGCTGCACCTGCCCGTCACGTCCCGCAAGTTGCTTGAAGCGGCGGGCATCGACGGCACGGGGCTAAGTGTAAAAAACCAATCGCTGGTCACGAGGGACAACGTCATGCGCAACGCGGCGGTGATCGCCGAGCGCGCCGGCGGATTCATCACCACCCACTTGGTCGGGATGGACGCCAACGGCTGCACTGTCGCCCTGACGGACCTGCTGGAAGAGCCATTCGCGATCTTCGAGTGCAAGCGGGTGGGCGTCGAAGAGGGGATGCGCAAAGGACCGCAGACCATAGAGAAAGCGAAGCAGGGCGCGTACGTCGCCCGCTCCGTGTCTGCGTTGCAGAAGTTCCGCCTGAACAACGGCAAGGTCCAGGGCGTGCTCGATACTGGCGACGGGCGGCTCCGCACCGGCGACTACATGGCGCTTCTCAGCCAAGTCATCGACGGCTCGGATGCTTCATTGCTCCGAAACTTCATCCTCACCGTCGGCGTGGTCAGCAATCACGGCAACTGGTTCACCGCTGAGAACCACAATAAGGAACTCAAGGTTCTCGCCCACTCGTACGACTGGCTCCTGTTTCTCACCCACAACGGCCTGTGCCAGGTCATCGAAAAACTGCTTTTGAAGCCCGTCGCGGAACTCCAGCCCGCCCGCGACGCCTTTCTCGCCAGCTACAGCGGCAAGTCGGGCGCGAACTGCTTCACCAAGGTCAAGGTCCGCGTCGATGCCGACAAAGCTCTCAAGAGCTACTTCAAGTCGCACGAGGCGCAGGTCGAGAGCTGGTTCAACGTGATCGCGCCCCGCGGCGGCACTCTCAAGCAGCTCCGGAAGGATCTGGTCAAACTCGCAGACAAGGATTGGAAGAGGATTCGGGCAACATGACCGCAGGGCGCAGCATCATTTCGACCAGCCAGACGTGGTGTACCCCGCCCAAGTACGTCCGCGCTGTGCGCGAGGTCTTGGGCGGGACCATCGCCCTGGACCCCTGTTCAAACCGTTACTCGGTCGTCCGTGCGGAGGTCGAGTACCAACTCCCCGAGCGCGACGGCCTTCGCAGTACTTGGGACTACCCCACCATCTACGTGAATCCGCCCTACGGGGCCGACCGCCAGCGCGGCACGACGATCAAGGATTGGCTGCGTAAGTGCGCCGCTGCCCACGAGAACCACGGCTCGGAAGTCCTCGCCCTCGTGCCCGTCGCCACCAACACCAAGCACTGGAAGCTCTACGTCTTCGGTGCTGCCTCGGCCGTCGCGTTCCTGTACGACACGCGGTTGAAGTTTCTGGTGGACGGCAAGGACGAGGGCAAAGGTGCCCCGATGTCCTGCGCAATGGTCTACTGGGGTAAGTACGTCGCCCGCTTTGATGAAGTCTTTACCCCGTTCGGCGCGGTGCTCGACCTGCACGAACTGCAAGGCAAGCCCGTTGGCGCGTCCCGTGATGAACGACACTCGCTCCTGTTCGCCGACGGTCCGGTCAACAGCAACAGCCGTGCGAGACGGCGCGCCCATCCTTAGCGGGCTGGTAATCAAGCAAACGAGCAGCGCCACGACAGTCACCATGCCGAGCGAGCGCGCCTTGCCGAGATGCGGCGTGCCGGGACAACCACAAAAGGCTCGCAAGCGCTTGCTAGTCAGTCCCACCCAGAACGGCGAAACGCCGTTGGATGTGGGATGTCGGAAGTGCGATGTCGGAGGTGTTCTCGATCCGCATCACATCCACCATCGACGAGGTCGGATGTTGGAAGTGGGATGTGGGAGGTGAGAGGATTCGGTGTCTCTGCTCCCTTACATCCGAAATCCGCCATCGCACATCGCACATCCCAAGGAGACGGTGCCAGACTGCGAACGATTCGTGTCGAAGGGTAGGTCCCGGCGCGCCGGGACTTCTGCGTTCGCCCCCGAAGTTCTGTATATGTTAGGTAACGGCGCCGCCGCGCCGAAAAAGAAGGGATCTCCCATGCCCAAAGTCCTCTCCCATCGCCGGCTTCACCGCGCCCGCGCCCAACTCCAGCGCCGGTGCAACCCCGATCAGACCCCAACGGAAGGACCGCGATGAAAAAAACCAAACAAACCCATCTACAGGCTACACTTTACTCCACGGGTTACTCCACGGGCGTCTGCCGCCGGCAAATGGGGGTCTGCGACAGTTCCGGCGGGTTTGTAGCCGCACGCTGGAACCGCCCTGTCCGAACCCGGAGCGTAAGCGACAGGCCCTGTGTGGCCTCCGGGGGGGGGTGGATTGGCCCCGCGCTGGCGCTTGTGGTACGGACATTCT
>JBBTCJ010000076.1:0-24507 GCA_038043285.1 Planctomycetota bacterium
CGCCATTGGTACGACCGGCACGCCATGATGGATGGGTAAAGTGCGAATTGACGTGCCGATGCTCTCGGCGGTGGTCACGCGAACCGGCGAGGGGGACTATGAATTGCTCTGGCCGCCCCGGAGCACGTCGCCCATTGCCTCAAGGGATTGACTTGTTTTCGCCTTTGTCCTTGTCCTTCGGTACGAGTTTCTCCAACGATTTGACGAGGTATCGATCAAAGACCTGCTTGGGATACTTCTGGTAATGAGCGATGCGTTCCTTGTCGCCGCTCTGCTCGGCCTTGCGGATGTTGGCGCGATTCTTTCGCAAGTGCCCGTCGCGCATCTTCTTGGCTTGTTTCAGGATTTCCTGCGCCCGCTCAACGGGCTTGCCCTCCAGCTTGTGCTTGGCGATGAACTTGTCCACGTACACGTCCCATTCGTCCTTCTCATCGGGTTTCGCAAAAACCAGCAACCAAGGTTCCTCCTTGGTTTCCTTGTAATGCTCCGCCCGTTTCCACTGGCGAACCCCGTCGACGTACGCAAGGTACTGGGGAACGGTCATGTTGGACTCTTCCGCCATAATCTCCACGATGCGGGCGTCCGGCTCAACGTCGAAAAGATACTGCAGGTCCAGGTACTCATCGTAGGAAATGAGGTCGCCCCCCATCCAGACCTTCCGGTCTCCGACGGCGGCGAACTGCGTTCCGTTGAGTATCCCGATATCCTCGGGCGTGATCTCCTGCATGTGCCAGGGTTCGTCGAAACTCGCCTGCTGGATTTCGGCGATCTTGTAGGGTTCAGAGGCGTCAGCCGTGTAGAAGCGTACCGACTTCGGAAGCCAGCGACCGGCAATCTGTTGGATCTCGGTTTCCGAGAAGAATTGCAAACGCCCCTCGCGGAAGTACTCAGCCCGAACCGGTTGACCTCCCAAACGGTCGTCGAACGTCCAGTGCACACTTTCGGTGTTCCAATCCGCGCGCACGACCGGTAACCCGTTCGCCAGCCCCTCGCTGAATGAGGCTGAGTGCTCCGCGTCGCCGAAGAAGTCGCCGGACTTGCGAGGTCTGGGATCGAAGCTGGTGTGCCAAACCGGCACCAATGGAAGGGAAGGCAGCCCAACCGGAGCCATCGCGCCTGGTTGCAGCCAATCCATCACCGTACCGCTGAGGGGTCGCTCCGCGACCGGTAGCCGCCACGCGAGACCCTCGTAAATCAGCCTGTTCTCCGTACCGCCAAGGTACCGTGGAGGCGCATCGGGCCTTTGCAAATTGTCCGGCGACATTTTCGGCGCGCCCGGAGCAGGCTCCGCCGCGCGGACTTCCGCCATCTTGCCCGGCTTGGATTGCCAGACCGCATCCCCAGCGGTCCGCGTAACGAAGTGCTCCTCCAGACCGTCATTGTCGCCGCCGATCCATGACAACGTCCACTCGACTTGAGACGTGCGTGCGGGCTGCCCTTCGATTGCCCGGCGCAGTCGGGAGGGGTACCGATCCGGCGCATCGCCCGATGCGGACATCACAAGGATCGCCACGCATAGTGTAGACATAGGGGTTTGCCTCACGACTAACTCCCAACGTTGTTGCACCCCGCTCCGAATGTCCAGTCCAATTCATATTGCTCGCCCGTAGGCTGCTGGGTCGGGGAGCAGTCTCCGGGACAGAACGTTCCGTCGCAATCGTAGACGTAGCAAGAAACCTTCGTGTTCAATGGGTCTGACTTGACGCATATTCCACCATTTTTTCCGGCACTCTTGAAGCGCGGAATCGTCCCGGGATTCCTGAATTCATTCCTGTAAAGACAGGCAAGCGGCTCCGAGGGACAGCAGGAGTGGGACGCGCACCCGCCTTGGTGATCGAGGATGGCCACGCACGACCAGCCCTCGGAGCAGCCCATCGGCGCGGGAACCGCGACGGCCATCGGTTCCGCGCCTTCGTTGCGGTTTCCGGTGACATGCAGGAACCATGCTGTGATGGGGCACAGAAGCAGAACGACAAAGGCGATCAGGAACTTGTTGACCCTCATGCTCGACCTCCTGATTCTGAGTTGATGATACCCGGTTCATCGCGAACCGTTGCGGGTAGCCGACCGACGAACATGGACGCCATACGGATCAGTTACCGTGTAAATTGTGCCCCCCCCCCGATCTGTCAAGAAAAATCTTGCCTGAACGCAAGAAAAAATCGGTTGCATGGCCAATCGCCTCCGCACAGACGGCGGTTCATGCCTGGTTCGGACGACTCCCAATTTTCTGCGTTCGCCATTGGTACGACCGGCACGCCATGATGGATGGGTAAAGTGCGAATTGACGTGGCAACCGTGTCCGCACTGAAACCGTGGATTGCGCTGATGTACGGAGAGCCTCTATGGAAGTCATAATTGGGCAGACGAGATTCCGGGAAGGTCAGAGCCGATTACCCTGCTTATCCTTCGCTGGACTGGTCGTTGCCTGTCTGCGGCCCGCGGGGTTCGCGGAATAGGGCGATGCTGGCGGTGAACCCGTGCACGAAGTTTCTTCCCCCGACCGGCCCGAACTCCCCGCCGCAGAAGAACCCGCCGAGCGGCACGTCGCCGATGAGTTCTCGAACCACGCCGGCGTCGTGGCCCGCCGTCGGCCACATGTGCATCCCACGACCGTTGCATCCGAAGAGCATCGCTCCGCGCACGTCGGTTCCGGCATGAGGCTTGAGCATGGCCCGCAGGTCTTCGTCGGCGCTGTCGGCGTCGCGGACGTGGAACTGGACCGTCGCCCCGGTCTTGGCCAACCCGGCGATGCCGATGGACCCGCTGCTCCGGTCCGCGCCCACAATGCCGTGAATCAGAAAGTCCCCCCGGCCAAACGCCCCCTTGTATTCGTCGATCGCCCGACCAATGAGCAGCGATTGCCGCGCCAGACGATCATCTTCCGGGGTGAGCTTGGTGAGCACCTCTTGCAGTTGCTCCAGCGCCGGCTTGCCGCCCAGTTCGCGGATGACGTTGCGCTCCGCCTTGGTGATGACGAAGGATCGGCCGATGGGACGACAACCCTGGGACACAACGGTGTCGACCGTCAATCGACCGCTGAGAGCCACCCCCACCGCGCCTTCGCGGAGCACCTCGCCGTTGAGAAATAGCCCGTTACCTCGCGGTTGACGCGCGGCGCTGGCGACGCCGCCCACCAGGGGGGCGCGAGGATAGACCTGGTTGATGCGGTCGATGAACCCGTGGACGTCGAGACTGAAGGGGTCGGCCAGGACGATGAAGACCGGTCGGCTTTCCGGTGAAGCCCCGACAATCCGTTCCCAATCCGCCGCGGTCTGGGCGTGCTCCACGGCGTTCTGGCGGATGTGAAAAGGTCGTATGCGAACGTCGGGCAGCGAGGCCACCAACAACGACATCGAGGGCACGCGTTCGAGTTCCTTTTGCACCCCGATGGTCCCTTCGGCGGTACACCCGATAAGCACGGCCGTCGAAAAGGCCGAGGTGACGCGATCAAGAATGCTCGGCAACTCCTTTTCGAAATGACCGGTGACGAAAAGCAGGGCGAGGTCCACCATGCCCGGCGTGAGCGTGGCATCGATGGGCGCGAGGATCGCCTGCACGGCGCGCTCGGCGCTGGCTTCTTCGACGACCGACGACGCGAATCGCATGGTGATCCTCTTGGTTGCGTTGACGCCGCACCGCCGACGCGCCGATGGCACAACCGCGCCGGGGCGAGGTTGGTACAGTTTGACATTAGTCTTGGCTGGCGAGAACGGCAAATCGGCCCTATATTGCCGGCACGCATGGGGAAGCTCCGAGGTCTTGTGGGATGCTCCGGGATCCCGCCGGGCACGGGCTTCCAGCCACTGCGGAGGCACCGGCAGGATGCCGGTGTCGCAGGCGGCTCACGAAAGCGCTCCCAGCAAAGTTCGATCCGACTCCCGCCGAAATGAAACCTTCGCTCACCAACCCCCAACGCTACGGACACGTCCGGGTCGAACCGCGCAGCCCGAAGCTCGACGCCCACGGCTGCGAGGTGCTCGCCGAGGTCCGGCACCTCGGACTCCAACACGTCGAGGGCGTTCATTCCAGCCGGGTCTACTTGTTCGAGGGCGCGCTCTCGGAGATTGACCTCCGGCTGATCGCCGAGGAGTTGCTGGCGGATCCGGTGGCGGAACAGTTCGCTTTGGGGCGCGGGCTCGCGGATCGACCCGTCGGCGGGGCGACCATCGAAGTTCAGCCCCTTCCGGGCGTGATGAACCCGGCAGCCGCCAGCGTACGGGAGGCGGCGCGGCGGCTTCTTTGTTCCATGGGTCGATCGGGTGTCGTGGAGCAGGTCCAGACGGCGCGGCGCTACGAAATCCGCGGCGCCCGCGGTCTCGACGACCTGGAACGCATCGCGTCCAAGGTGCTGGCCAACGACTGCATCGAGACCTGGTACATCCGCGGTATAGGCCGCGCGGACGCCATCCCCGACCGCTTCCCCGAACCTCCGACCTACACGTTTCAGCGTCGCCACGTGCCGCTCCGATCGCTCGGCGACGATGACCTTCGGCGACTTTCACGCGACGGGCATTTGTTTCTTTCCTTGGATGAGATGCGCGCGATCCAGACGCACTATGCCAAGCTGGGACGAGATCCCACGGATCTCGAACTGGAGACGCTGGCCCAAACCTGGTCGGAACATTGCGTTCACAAGACACTCCGGGGCGCGATCGACTACCGCGGCGACGGCTTTGGAACTGAGGGAACCATCGAGGTTCGCTTTGAGAATCTTCTCAAGGAAACGATCGCGGCGGCCACCCACGCCTTGCAGCGGGATTGGTGTCTTTCGGTGTTCGTCGACAATGCCGGGGTCATCGCGTTGGACGACGAATACGGGGTGGCGTTCAAGGTCGAAACGCACAACCACCCGTCGGCCATCGAACCGTACGGCGGGTCGGCCACAGGCATCGGCGGATGCATCCGCGACGTCATGGGTTGCGGGCTGGGAGCGAAACCAATCGCCTCCACCGACGTGTTTTGTCTGGCGCCGCCGAGTTTTGCGCCGGACCGCGTTCCGCAGGGCGTGTTGCATCCACGTCGAGTCCTGAAGGGAGTGGTTCGCGGCGTTCGCGACTATGGCAATCGAATGGGTATTCCCACGGTCAATGGCGCGATCTATTTCGACGACCGATATCTGGCGAATCCACTCGTTTTCTGCGGGTGCGTCGGGCTGATTCCGCGGCGACACCTTCACAAGCAGCCCAACGCCGGCGATGGCATCGTCGTCGCCGGGGGACGAACGGGCCGCGACGGAATTCACGGGGCGACGTTCTCCTCCGCCGAGCTGACCGACCAGCACGCCGACGAGTTCTCGCACGCGGTGCAAATCGGCAACGCCATCGAGGAAAAGAAGCTGCTCGACGCACAACTGATCGCCCGCGATCACCCGTCGGGCTGCCTCTACTCCGCGGTCACGGATTGCGGCGCGGGCGGACTCAGCAGCGCCGTGGGAGAAATGGGGGCCGACCTCGGCGCGACCGTCGATCTGGAAAAAGTTCCCCTCAAATACGCCGGGCTGCGCTACGACGAAATATGGATTTCCGAGGCCCAGGAGCGAATGGTCTTCGCCGTCCCGCCCCATCGCCTTGAAAAGTTCCTGGCGGTTTTCGCAGCCGAAGACGTCGAAGCCACGGTCATCGGACGATTCGGGAATGACGGCGCATTGCACGTCCGCTACGACGGAGCCACCGTTGGCGAGCTGTCAATGGAGTTCCTGCACCACGGAATTCCCCGGACCCGGCGGACGGCAACCTGGTCCGGTTTGACTACTTCGCCGCCGCCTCAGGCACCCGACGCACGATCCGTACCGCGACCGCCTGCCCTTTACGCGCAGCGTCAAGGGTCAGGGAGCGGCCTGGAATATGTACCTGATGCCTCGGCAATTGCCGGAGAGGCGACCTCCCGTGTTCGGACGTCCTCGAGCGACAACGCTGGCCGACCTCGTCCTCACGATCGGATCGATCGTGCTCGCCTGCTGTCCGAACTCCGCAATCTCAACGTCGCGTCCAAGGAATGGGTGATCCGGCAATACGATCACGAAGTCCAGGGACGTAGCGTCGTCAAACCGCTGGTGGGACGCGGGGCCGGGCCGTCGGACGCCGCCGTAATTCGCCCACGCTATGAAACGCCCACGGGAATCGCCCTGGGTTGCGGATTGTGTCCTGAGTGGAGCGACATCGACCCGTACCTGATGGCCGTCCTGGCCGTCGATGAGGCGCTGCGCAACGTGGTTTGTGTCGGCGCCGATCCAAACCGAACCGCGATCCTGGACAACTTCTGCTGGCCGAAGGCGGATTCGGAAGAGTCCCTCGGCGCGCTGGTGCGGGCGTGCAAGGGCGCGAGCGATGCGGCCGTCGCCTATGGTCTGCCCTTCATTTCCGGCAAGGACTCACTGAACAACGAGTTCTCGATGAGCGCGTCGGAGGCTCAACGAACGGGCTTGCCGCCGCGTTTGGCGATTCCGCCGACGTTGCTCATCAGCGCCATCGGAATCGTGCACGACGTGCGCCGTTGCGTCTCCATGGATTTGAAGAAATCGGGGAACTTTCTGGCGCTCGCTTCCGCACCGGTTGTCGGTGGTGCGGCGTTGCGGCACGCCGTCGGGTTCACGGCGGGCAAGGCGCTGCACGATCGCGTCGCGGGGTTGATCCAGTCGGGCCGGGTCGCCGCGGCGCACGACGTGAGCGACGGCGGCATCCTCATCGCCGTCGCCGAAATGTGCATTGCTTCGGGATGGGGTGCGTCGGTGAAGGTTGACGAGGGCGCGCTTGGTTGCGGCCCGTGGGACGCGATCGCCACCACCTACGTCCTGGAGATGTCTGAGTCTGACGCGACGGCATCGGGTCTGCCGATCATCGGTCGAGTTCTCGATGCGGCCCTGCTGCGCGTTCAGTGGGGCGGTGCCGAGGCCTTCGACGTTTCCGTAGAAGAGCTTGCCCGCGCGTGGCGCGAGCCGCTCATGGACGGAGGGCATTGACCATGCCGCGCGACGTTCGGGTGCTCGTGCTTCGGGCCGCCGGGATCAACTGCGACGAGGAGGTCATGCACTGCTGGCGATTGGCCGGCGCCTCCCCGACGCTGGTGCACGTCAACGCGCTGGCGAACAATCCCGGTATGATCGATGGATATTCGGTTCTCACGATTCCCGGCGGTTTCAGCTACGGCGACGACGTAGCCGCGGGAGTGATCCTGGGATTGCGGATTCGACTGGACCTCGCCGAGACCCTCCAGGAGTTCGTTTCGCGCGGCGGGGGCGTCCTGGGCATCTGCAACGGCTTCCAGGTTCTGGTCAAGATGGGACTTTTGCCCGGCGGGGCGTTCGGACGCAATCGCGCAACCGTTACCTTCAACGACTCAGCCAAGTTCGAGGCCCGCTGGGTCCGGCTGAAGGTCAGCACCGACCGCTGCCCGTTCCTCACGCCGGCTGCGACCCTGGAGATGCCCGTCGAACATGCCGAGGGTCGGGTGGTGACAGTCGATGACACCGTAGCCGACGCGCTCCAGGAAGCCGGTCAGTTGGCGGTCCGCTACGTCGATGGTGACGGAAGGACGGATCGCTATCCGGCCAACCCCAACGGCAGCGTCGCGGGCATCGCCGGACTGTGCGATCCGACGGGACGAATCTTTGGACTGATGCCCCACCCCGACCGTCATTTCGACCACACCCAACATCCCCAATGGACGTGCCGGAACCCCGTGGGTCCGGCGGACGGACTCACCGTGTTTCAAAACGCCGTCGCTCACTGGCGGAAGTAGTTTCACCGCGCCTTGCGAATCACGCCCAGGCAACGGCGAATCCTCTCCCCGCCGCATGGGATTTCATAGGGAAACGCCGGCTCGGCGGACCAGCCGATCCGACCGGCCGCGCTCTTAGCATCGCCGAAAGAAGCGCATCCTGTGACTCCTTGCCCGCGCTGGGGGAGAGGGTCGGGTGAGGGGGTTTCGGGGTGAACTCGGTCTGAGCTGCCGCGTTGCGTTGCGAACCGAATCAGCCACCCGCCCGGGCGAACAAACCTTGCGGCAGCCTCTACGAACTTCGCCGACCACGCCACCGCGCGGGAACAAACGCAATCGAACGTCCCTGGTGATGACCAATGATCGGCGTGTGCGTGTCCGAGGTGGAGGTTCTTCAAACCCGCCTCCGACGCGAACACGGCGAGGAAGTCGATCTTCTTTCTTGTTCCGTCGATGGCCGTCACCGCCCAGTCCGGATGAGCGATCGCCAGCGGCACAGCCGGGAAGCCGGCGCCGGTGCCGATGTCCAGGATCGTTCCAACCGCGATCCCCCGCGATGCCGCCCAGGCGGCGACGGACAGCGAATCGGCGTAATGCATGACGGCCGCCTCCGCCGGATCGGTGATCCGCGTCAGGTTCATCGTTCGATTGGCTTCGACCATGCGGAGGAAGTGATCGCTCATCGCGCGAACCTGTTCCGCTGACAGCTGGAGACGCCATGGGGCGACCGCGGTTTTGAGGGCGGCGATGAACGCCGCGAGATCCGAACTCATGCGCCCATCATCACCGCGAGCCGCGGACCTGGCGAGTCATACGGCGGCGCGAGCGCAAACCAGAACGTTCCACGTTGATTCGCCCGGTTCTTCCTCGTAATCCGGCATGGCTCCGACGCGGACCAGCGAGAAACCGGCCGCCTGAAGAAATTGCTCGATGTCGGCGGCGAAGAAGTACCGCATGGCATGGTCTTCGCTCGATTTCGTCGCCTCGCCGTCGATGCGGCGATCCACGTTGAACTCGACGTGAACGCGGCGTCGCGGCACGTCGAGCCGAGACCGGGCCTGGCGGCGCAACAAGCCGGTCTGCGTTTCCACCGTCTTGACTCGATCGCTCGGTCGTTGATGCAGGACGGCCGGCCCGAACCAGCAGTCGAACAGCAGCAACCCGCCGTCCACCAGGTGGATCCGGGCTGTCCCTAGCGCCGCCGCCACGTCCTGGTCTTCGAGCTGGTATCCCAGCACCGCGAACATCATCAGCGCGGCGTCGAAGCGGCGATCCGTGCGGAACGTTCGCACGTCCGCGACGACGTACGCGGCGGCGGACCGCCCGGCACTCGCGCTTCGGGCTTTCTCGATCATGTACGGAGAACGATCCACGCCCAGTACGTCGTACCCGCGGTCGGCGAGCAGGGCCGCGTGCCGCCCCGTGCCGCAGCCCAAGTCGAGGATGCGCCGCGGCGGCGAAGACGAATTCGCCCGCAGGATGTGCTCGATGAGGCCGCATTCCGCCGCGTAATCCTTGTCCGCGTAGAGTGCGTCGTAGACCTGGGCGTAGCTTGCACCAAACGGCTCGGCGGCGTTCAAAACCGCTCCTTCTCGTCGAGGCCGGTGTAGGGGCCTTGTTTCACCTCCAGCAACACCGTGTCCTCCAGCATCCGAAACCCGTGCCCGCCTCGGACCAGAATCAAGACGTCGCCGCAACGCAGCTCGCGCGTCGCCAGGGGCGTCCCGTCGTCGTCGAAGAGGTCCACCTCGCATCGCCCCTTGCGAACCACCAGCACTTCCGACGTGCCCGAAAGATGTCGCTCAATGGACCGATGGCGATGCCGGGCGATCGTTCCGCCCGCGGGGTAGGCCACAAACCCCACCTGCTGCGGCAATCCCGGCGGGGTGACAAACTGCGTCGCCGTCGGCAGCAGTTCGCCACCAACGACGTACGCCACGGGGCGGTCCGAGTCGCCGAAAACCTCAATCGCCTGGGAATCGGCGGCCCCGGCCTTCATCGCACCGACTCCGTCCCAACGGCATCCCTTGGACCCACTTTCACCGTCACCTCGTCCAGAATCGCCTTCAGACGATGCCGAAAGTCATGGGGCGTGAAACTCTGCAACTTGGCCCGACCGCGGGCGATCAACGCCCGTCGAAGGTTCTCGTCGGTCCAGAGCCGGCGAATCCCCTCGGCGATTTCTTCGACGCTTCGCGGATCCACGGTCAGCGCTGCGTCGCCGACCTGCTCGACGATCCCGCGGATGCGCGAGGTCAGCACCGGGCACTCCATGGCCCACGCCTCCAGGAACGGAATGTTCGTCGGCCCAAAGAACGTCGGCATGACCAACGCCGTCGCCCCGGCGTACAACGCGGAAATCTCCTCGTCCGGCACGTAGCCCAGCATGTACACCTGATGATTCAATCCGAGCGCGGCGCATCGACTTTGAAGGTCCGCCGCGACCTGCGCGCGGATCGCGCCGTCGGCCGATCCGGCCAACACCAGCGGAATGGTCAGGCGGTGTTGCTGCCGCAGCCGCCCCAACGCCTCCATGATCCGCAGGTGGTTTTTGTGCGGCCAGAATTGGGCGGGATAGAAGAGGTAACGTGCCGGAAGGCTATGTCGGTCACGAACCGACGCGAGCCGTTCGCGTGCGGCCAGGACGTCATCCGTCGAACCGGGCAGATACGGCAGAACCTTCACTCGCTCTGTCGTTAGGCCGCAAGGTCCGTAGGCCTTGAGCAAATCCTCGCGCCCGACGTCCGACTCGGCGATCAACAGCGTCGCCGTCCGCGCCGCATTCCGCATCACGTATTCCCGGCGCTGCCACTCTCCGTCCGCTGACACTTCGGGAAACTCCGGTTGCAGTACGTGCTGCAAGTCGTGAACGGCCGTCACGAACGGCACGCCGCACTCAAACGAAAGCCGATGCGGCGAAGGGTAGATCATCAAGTCGATGCCGCACTCCGCAAGCCACGCCCGCATGTCCGGTTGTTCCAGCGGCGAATCAAGCTCCGGCGTGTGGTGGAGGTCGATCGCCGACTCCGGCGCCCAGGGCGGGCGAAACGGCTTGACGCTCCACCGTCGATCAGAGAATCGCCGCAGGATCGGATCATCGAGCCGGTGCGCGAACACCACAAACTCGTGCTCCCATGCCGACGTGGTCGAGAGTTCAAGGAGTTGTTCGAGCAGCGTTGCGGTGTACTGGAAGATACCGCCGTCGTGACGCTTCAACGCCGGATGAATGCCGATGCGCAGCCTAAGATCGCCTGAAAACTCCCGCTCTGGGCCGCGGGCGCCGGCCCGCGCAATGCCCCGGTTTATAGTATTCTTAGACTTTTTGAGAGTGCCTCCCAAAACCCCTCTCCCCCTCAGGGGAAGAGGGCAAGGTGAGGGGGCTTCAGGACACGCTCGAAATGCGCCCGACGAACTGATTCCGAATCCGACCCGGTCTCGCGCGTTGGCGTTGGATTCCAGCCTGTCATGGAACACTCCCAACAACTCGGCCATCCGATGGGCGTAGAGATGTTCGCGCAGCGTGCGCTCCTGTCCCGCGCTGGCGATCCGGCTTCGTTCCGTTTCGTTCGCGAGGTAGTAGCGGATCTTCTCGATGCATTCGGCCGTGTCACCGTAGGTCACCACTTCGTGATCGGGCACGAACAATCGGTCGAGGCGGGGCCGCCGCTCAGTGAGCAGGCACGTCCCCACGCCGGTGGCTTCGTACATCCGCAGGTTGTTGACCCACTCGGTGTTCACCGACCCGCGAACGTCCAGACGTGCATGTCGGTTGAGCGTGATTCGGGACTGACGCAGCACGCGATACATGTCCCAGCCCCAGGCCTCCCCGCGGAAATGGGCCCGAATCGGCGAATCCGGTGCGGTCCTCTCCAACCCGTAGCCCAAGACGTCAAGGGGAACCTCTCGCAGGATGTCCTCCAACCATGCAATCCGATCCGGGTGCGACGGCGCGAATCCACCGACGAACGACACCTCGTACCGCGGTTCGGGCGGCGGTAAGCGATCCAACACCCGCCGATCGAACCCCAGGCGAAGGTGCTGGGCATCGACCCCGATCGAGCGGAAGTGTTCCACGATCGGCGGCCAGGACGAGATCATCAGATCGTACCCGCGAAAGGTACGACCCTCGGGCAACGGCGAGGCGATCTCCCCCACGACCAGTCGCCCCGGAGCGCGCAGTCCGGCCACAAATTCGTCGCCCAATGGCGACCATTCAAAGACATAGATCACGTCGGGATCGAAATGCTTGACCTGCGCCGCCACGATCTGCCGACGACGCTCGTGAATGTTTTCCTGAAGCGAAACCCCGTGCTCCCTTGCCCATTGTGACTGCGCAGCGTCGGCGTTGCAGATGATCTCCAAGGCCTTACAGCCCAGTCCCCGCAACTCGTGCGAGTAGGCGTCCCCGGTGCTGAAGGCCGATCCGAACAGTCGGGCGCACTGGGACTCGAACTCCAGCTCCCCCAGTTCCGGTTCCCGCGCGTAGATGTTCTTGAGGAACTCCGGGTAGAACGTCTGGACGATGAGCACGCTCAATGGCATGGCTGGGTTGCGCCGCGGCCGGTCACCGTTTGCACTCGAGAAGTTGCTCAACGATCCGGACCTGCTCGTCGCGCGTCAGGTTCAGACCCGAAGGCAGATAGAAACCCTTCTGTCCAAGTTCGTCGCTGACCGGATAAAGCCCGCGCAGATCAGGCCAGCGGCGATGTCCGCCCTGGTAGACCGGCTGTCGGTGGATCGGAATGAAGAACGCACGCGTCTCGATTCCTTCACCCTCCAGTCGAGCGCGGACTTCCCGCGCGCTGCAACCAAAGCCGTCCTCAAGGACCAAGCCGTACATCCAACAAACCGGATCGCATCCGGGAGCACGGGCCGGTCGTCGGACGTCCGGCTCGTCCGCGAGTAGTTCGTCATATGTCCGCGCGATCTGTGCTTTGCGGCGAAGCTTTTCGGTCAGCCGTTCGCACTGCGCCAGTCCGATGGCCGCCTGGACGTTGGTCATGCGATAGTTGAACCCCACGTGGTGGTGCAGGAACCGCTCCTGCTCGAACGCCTGGTTGCGCAGCAGGGCCGCGCGCTCGGCGAGCGCCTTGTCGCTGGTCACCAGCATTCCGCCTTCGCCGGTGGTGAGGATCTTGTTGCCGTAGAAGCTGAAGCACCCGATGTCGCCGATGCCGCCGATGGGCTTGCCGCGATACCTGGCGCCGTGGGCCTGCGCACCATCCTCGATGACCTTCAACCCATGGCGCCGCGCCACCTCGCGGGTGGCGTCCATCTCACATGGTTGGCCGTACATGTGCACCGCCATAATGGCTTTCGTACGCGGCGTGATCTTCTGCTCGATCAGGTCCGGGTCGATACACCAGGTGTCGGGCCGCACGTCCACCAACACCGGCGTCGCCCCGGTCAGGCACACCATGTTGGCGGAGACGATCAAGGTGAACGCCGGAACAATGACCTCGTCGCCGGGGCCGATGTCCAGGGCTTCGAGCGCCAGGTGAATGGCCGCCGTCCCGTTGCAACAGGCAACTCCGTAAGCCGCATCGCAGATCGTGGCAAACTGGCGCTCGAACCGCGCGATGTACTCCCCCAGCGACGACACCCAATTGGTGTCCAGGCAGTCCAGGACGTACTCGCGTTCCCGGCCGTCGAGCACCGGCTCGCAGACCGAAATCGAGCGACACGAATTTGTCCGCACTCCGCTCACCCTCGCGACTCTCGTACCGCCCGCGTTGAACCGTCGGTTCGCACGACCCGGTCGGCGTATGACTCGACCCGCGCCCACGCGGACAGACCGAGGACGCGGACCGGTGCGCCGCTCCGCACGGTCCTTGCATCGGATATCGGCCATGACGTCTTTTTGGCGCGTCCCAATCTGGGCGTCGCTCGCCTTGTCAACCGATTTCGGGCCGAGGGAATTGCAGCACGGTCGGTTCCGGTGCGGCCAAGCTCAGGTTGTCTGCTTTGCTCGACTCGATCAACCCGGAAGCCGCGTTCGATGCCGGCCGTCGGACCTTGGGCATTCATTTCGACGTTAAACTCGGCGAGATGATTTGCTGATTGTCCGATAACGATCGAAACAATGCCGTTTTTTTCGGACGTTCAAGGCGATTTCGGTGACCTGTAGAATAGCAACAACGTTCGGTAACAACAATGGTTACGACAGCTACGAGTCCGCGACCACCCTACGTCGCCTCAGACCTGGATGTACTCACTCTTGGCATTCCGTCCGCGGTTACATGAGGTGAATCCAAAGATGGAGGATCGCGGCCGTGTAAAGGCCGGCAACCACGTCGTCGCCGACATCGCCCCAGCCACCCGGCCAGGTTCGTTCGATCCAACGGGCCGGGGGAACCTTGACGATGTCGATGGCCCGCTCGATCAGGAACGCGGCGATGACCGTGGACCATGAAAAGGGAATCAACGTCACGGCGATCAGGAACCCGACGATCTCGTCCCACACCAGCGTTCGACTGTCTTTTTCGCCGAGCGCCTGGTCGCCAACATGATGAATCCAGACTGCGGCAGCGGAAACCACGAGAATCAGGCCGACGTAGGAGGTCGCCGACCAGGCTCGCGTCACCCAGAAGAGCGGGATCCCCACGAGCGCGACGGTCACGGTTCCCGAGGCCGGGCAATGACCCAGCGGACCGAGCGAACCGATAAGCAACAGCGCTCGCCGCGCGGGCCGGCGTCCGCGATTCGGTTGCTCTGTTCGGTGGTCGTTCATCGTCATGAGGCTCACCATCCGCGGCGCGGAGAGGAATGATCGCGGGTCTTCCCTCTTCGATGGTCGGCGTTTCCGGGGACAGGGTCATCGGAGGGCCGAATCCGACACGTTCTGAGACGTGGACCGTCCGTGTTGCTGGCTGCGGAAAAAACTGGGTTTCGCGGTCGAGAGAGCCGGTAACGAAGGGGTAACATAGAGTTCTTTCGGTTGTCCGCGTTGGTCGAAACGGAGTATAACCGGATACGAGCGGCAGCGGCGCCGGAACGTAACACCCCACACCTTCGCGGGGCGATCCGGGTTCGGCGCGGACGGCCAGGGGATCACCAACGTCGCGTCGACGACGCTGGTCTTTGGGGACTTTTTCACAGGATAGGCGATTCATGACCATGAGACAAAACCGAACGAGACGATCGCTGGCGTTGGCTTGTGAATTCAACTTGGGCTCAGCCTTACTGATCGCGGCGCTGACGGTCGCACTCGTCGGCGTCGACGCACGTGGCGAGGAGGCCAAGGGCAAGGGAAAAACACAGGTCAAGTACCAGTCGCCCGAACAGCTCCGGCCGGTACAGGAGGTCGGCGAAGGCCAGCCGGCGATTCGGCCCGCGGACCTCAAGGGGCCCAAGCCGATCGTCAAGGTCAACTCCGACACGCACGATTTTGGATCCGTGTGGGTCGGACCGGACCTCAATCACACCTACAAGCTCACCAACGACGGCGACGCCCCGCTGCTCATTGACAAGGTCAAGCCGTCATGCGGCTGCACGGTGGCGGGTCCGTATCCCAAGCAAATCGCCCCGGGCGAGTCGGGCGATTTCCCGTTTGCCATGAAGAGCGACAAGCTCCGCGGCACGTTCCAGAAGAACATCACCATCGAATCCAATGACCCGATCAATCCACGGCTGCGGCTGACGCTTCGCGGCGAGGTCAAGCGTTTCGTGGACATCACGCCGGCCAGCGCCAGCTTCGGACGAATCACCGAGCAGGAGCCGCAGACCCGCGAACTGACGATCATCAACAACACCGAGACGCCGGTCCAGTTGACGCTCCAGAAGGAGCCGAACGATCCCTTCGCCTATGAACTTGTCGAGAAGGAGGCGGGCAAGCGTTACAGCCTGAACGTGACGGCCAAGCCGCCATTCACCGAAGGCTCGCTCCACGGAAACCTGCGGATCGGGACCAACGTCGAGCAGCAGAAGGAGTTGATGGTGGCATCCGTCGCCACCGTTCCGCCGCGTCTGGAAGTTCAGCCAACGGCGGTCATCGTGGCCAAGGCGCGTCCCGACGCTCCGCCGACAAGTCCGGAGGGGCTTTCGCGCGTCCTGCGGTTCACGAACTACGGCAAGGAGAAGGTGAAGCTGGTCGAGGCCAAGTGCGACGATCCGTCGGTCGCGGTCAGCGTTCGCGAGCGCACCGAGGGGCAGGCCTACACCATCGAGGTGCAGATGCCGGCCGGCTATCAACCTCCGGGCGAGGGGCGGATGATCACCCTCAAGACCGATGACGCCAAGACGCCGGAGATCAAGATCCCGATTCGCGGCACCGACACGGGGCCGACGGTGACAGCGGAGAACGTTGCGCCCAAGCCCGCGCCGCTCATCGGCACTGCAGCCCCGAGTTTCAACCTCACGACGCTCGAAGGCAAGCCCCTCAACAACGACGCCCTCAAGGGCACGGTGGCGGTCCTCGACTTCTTCGCGCCGAATTGCGGGTTCTGCAAGAAGCAGATTCCACGCATTGAGCCAATCCGTGCTCAATACGCCGACAAGGGCGTGCGCTTCGTCAACGTCAGCCAAAAAATGGGCAAGGAATTCTCGCAGGAAGAAATCGTCGACATCCTGAAGGGACTGGGTTCCCGCAGCGAAGTGGCGCTGAACCACGACAACACTGTCGGCCAGATGTTCGGGGCGACCGGTTTCCCGACCATGGTGGTGATCGGCAAAGACGGGAAGGTCGCGGCCATCAACACCGGCAACATCGCGGACCTTGAAACCCGAATGACGGGACAACTGGATGCCCTGCTGGCGGGCAAGCCGGTTCCGACGGACACCATGGCCGCCGCGCCGGCAACGCCGCCGGCCGTCGACAAGGCCAAGCCGGCGGACCAGCCCGCGCTGCCGTCGCCCAAGGCCCCGGCCGCGGCAACGGATGGAGCGCCGAAGCCGGCGCCCAAGTTCGCGCTGAAGACGGTGGGCACAGAGAAAGACGTCTCCAACGCGACGCTGGCTGATTCGGCCGCGACGGTCCTCGACTTCTTTGCCGTCAATTGCGGATACTGCGGAAAGCAGATCCCTCGATTGGAAACCATCCGCAAGGAATACGAATCCAAGGGCGTTCGTTTCGTGGCAGTTCAGGAGACGATGCGGCAGGAGATGGACGAACAGCAGGCGGCCGCCAAGCTTAAAGAGTTCGGTTGGGGGGGTGAATGGGCACGCGATCCCAAGAACGAGTTCGGCCCGCCCTTCGGCGCCAGCGGTTTCCCGACCATGGTCGTACTGGGTAAGAGCGGAAAAATCGAGGCCACCAATGTCGGAAACATTGCCGATCTCGAGACCCGGTTGAAGGGACAGCTTGACGCCCTGATCGCGGGCAAGCCGATTCCGGCCGAGTTCGCCGCAGCGCCAAAACCGCAGCAGCGCGCCACGCCGGACCAGATGGCTGGAAAACCCGCCCCGGCAATGACGCTCACGACCACCGAGGGCAAGAGCGTGGCCAACGGCGATTTCGGGAACTACACCGCCACCGTCCTGAACTTCTTTGCGCCCAATTGCGGATTCTGCAAGAAGCAGATTCCACGATTGGAGACGGTTCGCAAGGAGTTCGACGGCAAGCCGGTTCGGTTCGTGAACGTGTCGATGACCATGGGCAAGGAGTTCGCCCAGGACGAGACGATGAACATCCTTAAGGAGATTGGTTGGGCGGGCGAGGTGGCTCGCGATCCGAAGAATGAGGTCGGTCCGAAGTTCAACGTCTCCGGCTTTCCGACAATGATGATCGTTGGCAAGGATGGCAAGGTCCAGGCGGCCAACGTCGGCAACATTGATGACCTTGAATCGAAGGTGAAGGGTCAGCTCGAATCGCTCATCGCCGGCAAGGATCTGGCGACGGCTCCCGCGGCAGCACCGGGAGGCGGCCCCCAGGCGGCTCCGGCGGTCGATCCCCAGGCGGCAGCCCAACCGGCGGCGCCTCCGCCGGCGAAGAAGCGTCCGGCCGAGGATTTCGTCGGTCAGGCGGCTCCGGCGTTTACCTTGTCCACCACGGCCGGCAAGCCGTTGTCCAGCGAGGAGTTCGCCAAACGTCCGGCGACGGTGCTCAACTTCGTCGCGCCGACCTGCGGATACTGCAAGAAGCAGGTTCCCAACGTCGACAAGGTTCGCGCCGAGTACGAGGCCAAGGGTGTCCGCTTCGTCAACGTCGTGGAGGCGATGGGGGGCAAGGAATCGACGGTCGAGGAGATCACCAACGTCTTCAAGCAGGCGGGTTCGAACCTCGAGCTGGCGAAGGACGACGGGAACAAGATTGGCCAACTGTACAAGGCCGTGAGCTATCCGACGATGTTCGTCGTGGGCAAGGACGGCAAGGTCGCCCACGTCAACATCGGGGCCAAGCAGGACATTGAACAAATGCTCAAGGGGCAGCTTGACGGGCTGCTCACCAAGACCAACTGACGCGCCGCGGCGGTCGGCCAACCGACACCGACGACGGGAGTCGGCGCATGGTGGAATCCGACTGACGACAGTGCGACGGCCTGGGCGTTGCCCACTGCTTTCATAAATCACTACTCGACGCCTCGGATTCACGCGGGGTCGCCTCCAGGCGATTCCGGTGAATCCGAGGCGTCGGCCCTTCATGGGCCCTCGGAACGCGCGCCTTGCCGAGGGGCGGGGCGGAGCGCACTGCGGTTCCTTCGCCCGACGACAACGCCGCCTTGATCGTCAAGGACCACGGCGGCCCCGGACGGTTGACGGTTTGCCGTACTTTGGACTCGACCGGATAATCGCCTTCGTTTGAATCCATGATCCATTCCAGGAGTACGCCGTATGTACGGACGAATCCGAGACGATCTTCGGCGCGAACTTCAATCCATCCGCGAAGCGGGGCTGTACAAGGAAGAGCGGTGGATTCTCACGCCCCAGGCCGCCGACATTCGCGTGGCGTTCCCGGAGGGAGACCCACCGCGCGAAGTCGCTAATTTCTGCGCGAACAACTACCTCGGTCTCTCGTCGCATCCGAAAGTGCTGCAGGCCGCGCGGGAAGCGCTGGACGTCCGCGGATACGGCATGAGCAGCGTCCGCTTCATCTGCGGCACGCAGGACATCCACAAACAGCTCGAACGCCGGATCAGCGAGTTCCTGGGGACCGAGGACACGATCCTCTACGCCGCCTGTTTCGACGCCAACGGCGGACTGTTCGAGCCGCTGCTCGGCGAGCAGGACGCGATCATCACCGATCAACTCAACCACGCCTCGATCATCGACGGCATTCGCCTGTGCAAGGCCAAGCGGTCCATCTACGCCAACAACGACATGGCCGACCTGGAGGCCAAGCTCAAGGAGGCGCGCCTGGCGCGATACCGCATGATCGCCACCGACGGTGCCTTCAGCATGGACGGAACGATGGCCCAGGTGGACAGGATTTGCGAGCTTGCGGACAAGTACGACGCCCTGGTCATGGTGGACGACTGCCACTGCACGGGCTTCATGGGCAGAACGGGCCGCGGATCGGCGGAGCACTGCGGGGTGATGGGCCGCGTGGACGTCATCACCTCCACCCTGGGAAAAGCCCTCGGCGGCGCGTCGGGTGGTTTCACTTCGGGCCGAAAGGAGATCATCGAGCTTCTACGCCAGAGATCACGACCCTATCTCTTCAGTAACACGGTGGCCCCGGTCATCGTGAAGGCCTCACTGGCGGTGCTCGACCTGCTCAGCAGTTCGACGGCGTTGCGGGACAAGTTGGAAGCCAATACGAGACGATTCCGCACGGGCATGACCCAAGCGGGTTTCGACATCAAGCCGGGAGTGCATCCCATCGTTCCGATCATGCTCTACAACGCCAAACTCAGCCAGGACGTTGCCCGCGACCTTTATCAGGAGGGAATCTACGTGATCGGGTTTTATTACCCGGTGGTTGGGAAGGGATTGGCCCGCATTCGGGTGCAGTTGTCGGCCGGGCACGAGTTCCATCACGTCGACCGGGCGATCGAGGCGTTCGCCAAGGTCGGACGAAGCTATGACATCCTGGGGAAGACCAGGGAACAGATCATTGCAAAATATGGTGAATAGCGGTCCGTCGAAGTCGGAATAGTGAAAACAAGCGGTCCGCGCTGGAGCGCTCCATTCTGTCGCGGTTCTGATCGGCGTTTCAACTCTCTCGAGGTCGCGGGACGGAATGCCCCGTTGGGTCACCGGAAAAACCGACCTTGTTGCGGTAACACGGAGCGTCTTCAGGCAGCAATCCCGGCGATGAGGCCGATTGAACAAACGGTCGCGCCGGCGTAGCGGACCCAGTCGGCGTGCCGGAGTCTCGTCAGCAAGAGCGTCAGTCCGATCCCCGTTGCGTGAAGCGCAGCCGTCGTGAGGGAGAAACCAAGTCCATAACCCAGACCGGACATTCCGCCAACCAACTCCGAGCCGTGCGCGTGTCCATGGAAGAGTGCGAAGACGCCGACGCCCACAGCGGCGGCGGCGATCGGCACACGCCAGGCCAACGCGGTGACCAATCCAAGAACCATCAACGAGGTCAGGATGCCGCTTTCGACGAACGGCAAGGGCGCCTCGCCCATGCCCAGCGATGCACCTGCGGACATCATCACGACAAACGAGGTCGGCACGATCCATAGCGCCCGCCTGCCGATCTGGGCGGCCCACAATCCCACGGTCACCATGGCCAGCACGTGGTCCCAGCCCAGCAGCGGGTGCAACAGACCGGCAAACAGTCCGCCGTGCGGCGCCGCGGCCGAAGCGACGCCCGGATGCGCCCACGCGACCGCGGGCACACCGAGACTCATCCCCGCAAGAACCAACAGCGTCCGACGAGACAGGGTCATGTTCGATCCTCCCAGTAGTCCTGTTGCTCCACCACGCGGGGCACGCATCCGACGGTCGGGCATTATCGGGCGTCTCGCAGGGGCACGCAAGGTCGCTTCGACGACTTCAAGAAGGTGGTGCGATTCCGGTTCGCACTTCGTTGGCCGCTTGTCCGAGAGCCGCGGGACGGAGGGAAGCGTGAAGGAAAATGGGGTGTGACCGTTCTTTTGGGCAGCCCTCAAGAACCTTGATGTTGCCTCACTGAAGTCGAACGCATCGCAGTCGATCAGAGTACGCGGCGTGCCTGAAAACGCGTACCAGCTGAGGGACTAACCCATGTGCGCATTGATTCTCGTGAAGTCCTATTCACCGGCTTGGTCCCTGCCAAAATCCCTTGCCAGACCCTTGGCGGCTAATGCCCCGCATCAGCCGGAGCGATCCCCGGACGGCTGGCGGGTACGACCACGCCGGGAACTTCATCGATGACGGGACCTTACGCTACGTCTACGACGCCTGGAACCGGCTCATCAAGGTCCAGTCCGCCAAGGATTCCGGGTCCGTGACCTTCCAAACGGCGGAATTCGACGCCCTGGGCCGAAGAATCAGCAAAACGGTGACGAATTCGGGTGACTTCGACGGGACTTTCAAGTATAATTACGACGGACAGCGGATCGTCCAGGTCAACAACGGCTCCAACGCCATGGTCCAGCAGTTCATCCACGGCACGCAGTACATCGACGAGCTCGTCCTGGCCCGGGTCAAGGACAAGGGCGACCTGTACGTTCATCAAGACGCCAACTGGAACGTCGTCGGCCTGACCGACCTCGGCCGGCATCTCGTCGAGCGCTATGTGCTCACTCCCTACGGCGAGTTGATGGTCAATCAAGAGACGGGGTACGGCGACCGCGATGGCGATGCCGACGTGGATTCCGTGGACAAGGGCACCGTGGGCACGACGTGCACGGGCACGGTGAGCGGAAACTGCCGCATCCTCGACTTGGACTTCGACGGCGACTACGACGCCACCGATGCCACCAAGTTCGATGCCCTGCCGCAAGGGACCATGCACAACCCCGGCCTCGCCGCCTCCGGGGTCCAGCAACCCTTCGCCCACCAAGGACTGCTCTTCGAGCCGGAAATCGGAAGCTACCAGAACCGCGCGAGGCAGTATGATCCGCCGAAAAAAAGATTCGCACAAGCAGATCCGCTAATCGTCCAAACCCAAGCAAAATCGACCCAGGACGGATCCGATTTCTATGCGTACCTAGCGGCCAATCCCCAGTCACGCCTTGACCCGGTCGGACTGTATTCGGAAAAGGTGTGCGATAACTCCGTTTGGGGCAATACCCAGGCGGATTGCTGCGAAGGGTATTCCGCATGGGGAAGCCCTCCGCTGCAACGGCTGGCAGCGACGGAATGTTGCGGTGCCGCTTTGGATGCAAACGGTACCTGTGCGGTCGTTGGGTGTCTGAATCCAAGTGTTCTCAGCCTACTCAACCACGACCCTGGTCAGGTAGAGTGCTTGCGGGTGCACGAGCGCGAGCATTGCGACAATCTAACTTGCGAAGGTGACTCCTGCCCCTGTACGGCGCGAAGCAGCAATGGACAACTCAATACGGACGAAGAGTGCGCTGGCTATTGCGAGGAGTTCAAGTGTCTCAGCAAACTACCGAGCGGCGTTTCTATGTCTAAGCGCTGCAACTTCGTGTACTGTATGGCAAAGGAAACATGTAGCGGCGTTCCCAACGATACTGCTCAAATCAATTGCCATACCTATAACCAAACTGGATGCGGCGCTCCTCCTTCCGCTTGTCGCAGATAGCGATTGTGAGTCGTTAGTTTCCTGGAGACAAACACTATCGTATCGTGTGATGGGCCGCGCAGCACCTTGCTTCAGGAAACGAATGGGAGTCGAGTTAGGTATGCGGTTGCTACTTCGCTTATCATGGGTCGTGTGCACCTCCGTAGTGCTTATGTACACTGTCCTAGTTCTACTGGCAGCCGCGCCTTTAAGGCTAGTTCGCGCTCCACTTGAAGACAAATCGTGGTCCTACAGGTCCGAGCACTTCCAGGTTTCCTGGAATTGTGCTGATCGCTATTTTTTTTCGGAGATCGCAGTTGCCGACATAGGCGCGGTGTTGCTTATTGTCGGCGAAAATATAGGTGTGAGTTTGGAATTGCCGCTGGCCCAGAGCGGCAGGAGTCATGGTTCCAAAGTAGAGTGCCTTGAATTCTATGCATCCTACTCGATAGGTCAACGTGCTGGGGAGCTGGGAGGTTGTAGCGTGGGTGAAAGCGAGACTCTGGTGTCCGATCATCCGGCTAGAGAGGGTACCGAATATCAGACAAATGGGCGTCGTACAATCGGGCGATCGCTTCGCTTATATATGGGTGCGCCGATCTGGGGAATGTTCGTCGTCGTCGTCGCATGGCCGGCTATGTCCATCGCCAGAACAGTGGTGCGCCGACAACGACGCGCACGCGGAAAGTGCGTCCAGTGCGCGTACGATCTCAGAGGTTGCTGCAGTGGCGTCTGCCCCGAGTGCGGAGCCCCAACGGAATCGTCGTGCGCGTAGGCAGGTTGGGAGAGCGCCTGGTACGGCGCTACGTCTACGACGCGTGGAACCGGCTGATCAAGGTGCAGTCCTCCAAGAACAGCGGAGCCGTCCCTCCCTGTCGCTCGCCTCTTGATCGCTCCCTCCGGGCGGACTCGCGGATCTGACGCAAGCTTCCTGCTTGCTCGACCGATGGCGATCCGCTCGTGTTCCTCCCGATGCGGCCGGGACTCACCCTTTCAGACCGCGGAATTCGACAGTTGGTGCCGCTGGCAAGTGGCGGTGCGGCTACTCCTCTGACAGCACCAATACGCGACAAAAAGCGGGCCTCTGCGACACGGATCGGTGTCGTGAATGCCCGCTGTGTGCGGCCTAGGCCGCCTCGGCTTCCTCTGAGACTTCCGTGCCTTCGCCTTCTTCGCCGTCTCCATCTATGGCTTGCCTGGCGACATCGTTGACAGCTTGGTGTTTCTCCGCCAAACTGTTCGCTTGCAGTCTCGCCCAACTTTTCGGCTCCGGGATTTCCCGGACCGCTTCCGCCTCGATCGCGGCGAGGTCCAGGCCGAGCAACCGGCCCATGCGCCGTGCGTCCACGGCCTGGGCGGTTACGACGTGACTGCCCTGCGGCGCCAGGCGGCGATACCAGACGGGCGCGAGCGCCAGCAGGACTGCCGCGATCTGTGATTCCGGCCCCGCGTCACACTGCCGGTCGTACGTTGTCCACGCCTCGCCGTCGTCCACCACATCGGCGCGCTGCATCGTGCCGAAGGCGATGAGCAGGGCGACGGGATCAAATGGAGAATCATCGCTCTCACGAGCCGTTCCCTGTTGGATCAACGACGCGACGATTCCCTCGTCGACATCGACTTGCCCACCGACACCCTGACCGGCACGGTGGCGGTCAAGGTGGTCAGCGAAAGCGGCTCGAGGCACTTCAAAGCCCACGTAAACGGAGTGCGGAGGCTGAACTGGGTTCCCCCCGTTGGCGGGCCGGCGCGGCATGGCGATATCCGCGGCGCGACGTAAAGTACTGTTGAAGTTTCGGCGGCGTGGACGGCTACGGCGAGCGTCTTTTCGCCCACCCGCAGCCACGTCCGTTGGTGGCAACTTCGCGGGGTGCCTATTTTGCACTGTACACGGAGCCCAGGCGCAGTATATTGTAGGTGTGCACCCACATAACCGATGGACGTAAGCCATGCCCCGACCCAGCCAGGCCAACGAGCGACGCAAGCGGCTGCTGCCCATCGTGGCGAAGGCCTTCGCCGAACTCGGCTATCGCCGGACGACGACGGCCAAACTGGCGAAGCGCTGCAAGGTGCGCGAGAACATCTTGTATCGCCTGTGGCGGGACAAGAAGGCGATGTTCGTGGCCTCGATCGAATACGTTTACGCACTCAGCGCTGAGACGTGGGGACGATTGCTCGCGGAGGCCGATGACGCCAAGCCTCCGGCGGAGCGGCTGCTTAAGTACGAGGCCGAG
>JBBTCJ010000077.1:0-1514 GCA_038043285.1 Planctomycetota bacterium
GCCGGATGCGGATGGCGGACAGGTAGGCGAGGCGACGGACGCCGAAACGGATACCACCGCGGACGCCGATCCCAGCCCGGCGAACGATCCCGCGCCGGATGAGGCCGGCAACGACGGCGAAGCGTAGGGGGCCACCGGGCGCCTGCCCCGACACGCCTCTCCCCTTTATCCGCAAACCGCTCAGGGGGAGAAGCGGCACGTGCCCACACACCCGACCGGAGATCGGCGGATTTTTTCACTTGCCGGGCGCTCGGTTGGCCGAATAATATTGACGGAGGACACTGCTATGAGAACCCGAAGCGTTTCCACTTCCGCCCTGATGACCTTCGCCGGCCTCGCCGTTTTTTCCGCTTCGGCCCCGTCTCAGGTCGTCATCAACGGCGGCACCGCCCACGACAACGTGTCCAACTCCGGAGCCAGAGCGCCGGGACGGATGGTCAACTCCGGAGTTACCCGAACGCTGGAAGCCATGGGCTTCGCCCGCAACGGCGTGGAGATCACCGAAACCGGCCCGCAAGGTCCGGATCCCCGTTCGGCGTTTGCGGCAGACGCGCTGACCGGCCTGTTCCAGCAACTCAACGTCGCCATCCTGGCGTTTGAAAACATCCTCCGCGCCCGCGTCGGCCTCCCGCCGCGAATCCCTGTCGTTGGCGGCGGCGACGACGGTCGCGGTGACGATGGCGGTCGCGGCGACGGGAAGTAGAGTAATCTCCCGCGCCATACTCCGGGCGCGTTCTCCCAGGGTTCCCGCGACTCAGTGGCGATCTCGGCGGGGTGCCACTGGCGGATCGTCCGCTGGTGCGGATACGAGGAACCGTGCGGTTTACTGTTGAAAGGCGTATCACTCCCCTGTCAATCCAAGCTCGACGGCAATGGTCTGTAGCGATTGAATGCAGTTCGAGACGTGCCGCTCCAGGGGCAACTCTAGCAGCGCCGCACCCTCGTGAATGTCTTCTCGCGACACCGAGGCCGCGAACGCCTTCTGCTTCATCTTCTTGATGACGCCCGATGCGTCCATCCCCTCCATCCGCGTCGGACGAACCAGCGCCGCGGCGAAAATGAATCCGCATAGTTCATCGCACGCGAACAACGTCTTGCGGATCGCTCGATCACGCGGGTAGTCCTCCTGGTTCCACGGCACGTGGGAAAGCATCGCGCCGACGACCTCTTCGTCGCACCCGGCCTCGCGCAGAATCTTGGCCCCCTCGCGCGTGTGTTCCGGCGCATTGGAGAATCGCTCATAGTCAAAGTCGTGCAACAATCCCGCCATCCCCCACTGCTCCACGTCATGCCCGCCGAGTGCCGCGTAGTAACGCATCGCCGCCTCGACGCACAGCCCGTGACGAATCAACGCCGGGTTCTTCGTACATTCGTTGAGCAACGCCCATGCCTGTTGACGATCCATCTTCTCCACCATTCAGACCCTCGACCCGCGCCCCCCGAGAAGGCTACGACGAAATCCGTACCGCGCCCATCAGGAACCGGAGCCGCTTCTGCTTCTGTTCCGTACCGCG
>JBBTCJ010000077.1:1614-11154 GCA_038043285.1 Planctomycetota bacterium
TCCGTACCGCGCCCATCAGGAACCGGAGCCGCTTCTGCTTCTGTTCCGTACCGCGCCCATCAGGAACCGGAGCCGCTTCTGCTTCTGTTCCGTACCGCGACCGTGAGGGAGCGGCCCATCCGCATCGTCGCGTGCAATGTCCACGTTTGCGTGGGCATGCGTCCGCGCGCCATCCGCCCACGGCACTCGATCGGCAAGCACGCGGGAAGGCTAATCGCGCGTCCCATTCCAGCCAAGCCAGCCTCCATTGACGCCGGATTCACTCAGCGTACGATGCCCTGCCGCAACAAAACCGTCACCAGACCCACCTGCGAGCTTCCGCTTGGAACCACGCGAACGAGCCACCTTCGACGCCGGTGAGATCGCCGTAGTGCTGTCTCACTACGACCTCGGCGTCGTCGAATCGATCACCGAGTTCCCGCGCGGCTCCCGCCGAAGCCCCAAAGTCGGCATCGTCGCCGAATGCGGCAAGTTCCTGCTCAAACGTCGCCCGGCCAGTAGAGCCCAACCCGACCGCGTCCGCCTGATCCACCGGGTCCAGTTGCACCTCGCAGCCGCGGGCTTCCCGTTGGCCCCCCTGGCACCGACGCGCGACGGAAATCGCACCTTCGTTCAACTTCGTGACCGGGTCTACGAACTCTTCGAGTTCGTCGCCGGCCATCCCTACGAACGCACAGCCGACGAAACCTTCGACGCCGGCGAAGTGCTGGCCCGCTTCCACCAGGCTACCGAAAAGTTCGAAGCCCCACCGACGGTGCTGATTCCGCGCGGCGATTACCACGACGCACCGGCCGTCCGAACCGGACTTTGCGCCATCGGCTCGACGCTCAGCTCCCATGACAGTTTCACCGGCGACGACGCCGAACTCGCCGTGCTCATCCAACACTTGCTTGGTTCCTACGATCACGCCGCAGACGCCGCCGCCGCCTGCGATCTGACCGCGCTTCCGGAACGCCTCATTCATTCCGATTGGCACCCCGGAAACCTCCTCTTTCGCAAGGGCAAGATCATTGCCGTCGTCGATTACGACTCGGTCCGGCTCGCCCGCCGGATCATCGACGTCGCCAACGGCGCCTTGCAGTTCTCCATCCTCGCGGGCGGAGACCCGGCGACCTGGCCAAGCCAATTGGACGATTCTCGCTTTGCGGCCTTTCTTTCCGGCTACCGGTCCCTGCTCCCCCTCGACCCGCGCGAGCTTCGCGCCGTCGCCCCGCTCATGATCCAAGCGCTCATCGCCGAGTGCGTCCCGCCGATCGCAGAAACCGGCTCCATCGGACCATGGACCGGTTACCGCGTCCTGCAGATGGTTCGACGCAAGGTACAATGGATCGAAGCCCACGCGTCGGAACTGTCCACCGCCGGTCGAAAGGAGTGATCCGCGACCGCGCAGGAGCGGACATCACCAACCAGCAGGTTACGGTAGGCGGGGTTCAAAGCCACCGGGCACCCCTGTGGCGATTGTCCGCCAGTGCCGCGATCCGTTCCCATGACCGGGGAGACGACAATGCAGAGCCCCCCTCACCGGGGCGCCAGCCCGGCTGGCTCACGTCGGGCGTGGATGGTATACTTCCGGTGTGCAAGCAGGGAATCCTCAGCAGTTCGCCGTCGAACTCGCGCAAGTCGCCCATGACCACAAATCGCAAGACGTGATCGCGCTGGACATGCGCGGCATCGCCTCCATTACCGACTTCACGGTCATTGCCACCGGAACCTCGGAGAGGCAGATTCGGGCGGTGGCCGAGGCGGTCATCGAATACGGGCGAAAAGTCGGCGAGCGGCCTTACGGGCAATGCGGGCTGGAAAACGCCACCTGGGTCATCGTCGACTTCGTCGACGTGGTCGTCCATCTCTTCTCCCGGCAGGCACGCGGGTTCTACGATCTCGAACTGCTCTGGGGCGACGCCCCGCGCGTCGAATGGACACGGTCCGAGTCCGCCTGAAGCCGGTCGCCATTCCAGTGTGGCGCCTCACAAAACCCGAAGGCAGAATCCGTACCGCGCCCGTCAGGAAGCGGCCCCTCCGGTGGAACCAACCCCGCCGTAGAACCCCGCCCCCAAACCCGTTACCATTCCGCTGGTGAAGTCGATCATTCTTCAACTCAACGCGCTCATGGCTGATGCCATGCTGCGTGCCGGTGCGCCGCCTGACCCGTTCATCCGCCCCTCCCAAGACAACCAGTTCGGAGACTATCAATCCAACGCCGCGATGGTGCTGGCCAAGAAGCTCGCAAGGAAACCCCGCGAAATCGCCCAGGCGATCATCGACCAGTTGCACGTTGACGACCTGTGCGAGCGGGTCGAAATCGCCGGACCGGGATTCATCAATCTCCGGCTCAAACCAGCGTTCGTCGCCGACGCGCTACGCCAAGTCCCCCCCGCCGGAGAGGGTGAGGATCGCATCGGGTTGGATCGGGTGACACCGGCCCAGACCATGGTCGTCGATCTTTCCAGTCCCAACCTGGCCAAGGAAATGCACGTCGGCCACCTGCGGAGCACCGTCATCGGCGATTGCGTCGCCCGCGTGCTCGAGTTCCAGGGTCATATGGTCATTCGCGAGAACCACGTTGGCGACTGGGGCACGCAGTTTGGGATGCTCGTCGCCCACCTCCGCCGCGTTCGCCCGGAGGTCGTCGATCGCCCCGATGACCTGGTCATCAGGGATCTCGAATCCTTCTACGTCGAGGCAAAAAAACAGTTCGACGCCGACGATGACTTCAAGACCGAAGCCCGCGAAACCGTCGTCGCCCTACAAAAAGGGGACCCCACGGTCCGCAAGCTGTGGAAGGCCTTCTGCGACGAGTCGCTACGACATTGCCACGCCATCTACGACCGCCTCGGCGTTAAACTCATCGACCGCGGCGAGAGCTTCTACAACGATCTGATGAACGAGGTCGTCCGGCGGCTCGAAACCGCCCGCGACTCCGGCGGCGACAACGCCATCCGTGAAAGCGATGGGGCGCTGTGCATGTTCGTCGACGGATTCACCACCCGCGACGGCGAGCCGCTACCGCTCATCGTTCGCAAGTCCGACGGAGGGTACAACTACGCCACCTCCGACCTCGCGACGCTCCTCCACCGTGTCGAGACCCTCCACGCCTCACGGATCGTCTACGTCGTCGGCATCGCCCAGAAGCAGCATTTCGATATGTTGTTCGCCGCCGTAAAGAGGCTGGGTTGGGTGGGATCCGAGCTGGGCATGGAGCATCTCGGATTCGGCAACATGCTCAACAAAACCGGGTTGCCGTTCAAGACCCGCGAGGGCGGAACGATCAAGCTCAAATCGTTGCTCGACGAAGCCGTCGCCCGTGCCCGCGCAGTCGTCGAAGCCCAGCAAAACGACGACGACGAACGCCGGCGGTCGTACACCGCCGATCAGATTGACCGCATCGCCGAAACCGTCGGACTCGCCGCCGTCAAGTACTTCGACCTCTCGCACGCGCTAAACAGCGATTACAAGTTTGACCTGGACATCATGCTGGCCATGGAGGGCAACACGGCCCCGTACATGCTTTACGCTTATGCGCGAATCGCGTCGATCGGCCGCAAAGCCGGCGTGGACTTCCGCGAGATTGCGTCCGATGCTCCCATGCTCCTGGAGCATCCCTCCGAGATCGCCCTGGCGAAGATGGTGCTGCAATTCGCCGACCTCATCGACGCCCTTGGGCGCGAACTTCGGCCCAACATGCTGACCGACTATTTGTACGAGCTGGCAAAGACCTTCAACCGCTTCTACGATAAGAAACTCGGCGTCCGCGTCATCGACGCCTCGCCGGAGTCTGTCCGCGTCTCCCGCCTGCGCCTCTGCGACCTCACCGCCCGCGTCCTGAAGGTCGGACTTCGCCTGCTTGGGATACAGACCATTGAGCAAATGTAGTACGCCCCCGTTCCGCCGCTAAGCGGCGTCCCGCACGTCACCAACCCCCTGCATCCTTCGTGACGCGGAATGCCGTAGCAAACGTCCCAAAAGAAACGCCAATTCTCACCATCCCCTTCGACGGCACAGAAAAACTTGTCAACCCCATTAACGTATCTTACCTATTTTCAATGGTCCTTCGCACCGGCCTCCTGAGGTCCGCCTGCGAATCCCAATCGACGCGGGCCGCAAGCGCGTGAAACGGTTGAACTCAACGGACCGCGTCACGCGGAATGCGTCGAGGTCGGCTGGACCAATCAGAAAGAAGCAGGAGCGTACGGGAAAACGCTCAAACGAGGTACGGAATCTTTACGGGGGAGAGACGTCATGAAGGGGAAAGTTGCACGACCGGTCCTTGTTGCGCTCCTTTTGGGACTTTCAGCCGCGACGGTTGGACTCTCGGCCGCCACGGCCTTAGGACAGAATCCCGCGGGGCCGGCGTGGAAGAACACGCAAGCCATGTCCTCCCCGATCCGCTGGGGGCACAGCATGACGCCGTTGGGAAACGGCAGAGTCCTGGCGGTCGGCGGGTGCGGCACGTACCTGGATGATAATCTCACGTCCTGCGAGGTCTACGATCCCGCGGCCGGCGCTTGGAGCCCGGCTGGGGCGATCAGGCTCGCGCGGCACAACCACACCGCGACGTCGCTCCCCAACGGAAAACTCCTGGTCATCGGCGGGACGATCTGGAACAGCAAGCAAGGCGGCTTCATCTCCGGCACCGCAAGCTGCGAGTTGTTCGATCCCGCAGCCCGGCGGAGCGCATCGACAGGATCGCTGCGACAACCGCGCACCGGCCACGCGGCCGTCCTCCTCCCCAACGGTAAGGTGCTCGTGGCGGGCGGAGATTCGCAGGCAGGACCGCCCTACTACACCACGGGTTGCGAACTCTTCGATCCCGCAAGCGGAAGATGGTCCGCAACCGGGTCGATGCTGTTCGGTCGGACGCATCACCAAGCCCTCCTGTTGCCCAACGGCATGGTGCTGGTGATCGGCGGCGAACTCGGCGGTGAAGCGATGGACGATTGTGAACTTTACGACTCCAAGTCCGGGCGCTGGAGCATCGCCGCGCCGATGACCGGCCCTCGAGCCGGGCACACGGCTACGCTCCTGGCCGACGGCCACGTGCTGGCCGCAGGCGGATATGAATCATTCCAAATCGGATCCGTCGTAGGGCATCAGCGGGCCGTCGCCACAAGCGAGATTTACGATCCCGTTTCCGACATGTGGTCCCCCGCGAACTCGCTCGCCGAGGCCAGGCACCTGCACACCGCGACCCTGATGGCTGACGGAAAAGTGCTGGTCAGCGGCGGGCTGTACATGGATTCAGCCTATCCGGGATCGGCCTTCGCGGATTTGTCTTCGTGCGAGCTGTTTGATCCGGCCACCGGAATGTGGTCGCCGACAGCACCGATGAACAGCGCCCGCGAGGGACACGTGGGCGTCCGACTTCCCAACGGTCGGGTTCTGGTCACCTGCGGGAGCAACGGCTCGGTCGGGCTGGTCGAGTCGGGCGAGGTGTATGAGCCGTAACGGAATTGGAGGAAGCCGCGCGGTCGATAGGCTGGATGGGAGGCCGGCATCTCGGAAATCAACGTCAATGACGGCAGGGAAGCCGTCAGCGGCGTACAAGTCGCAAGTGCGGTCAACGCCGCGGCAACCTCTCAAACAACTGCCAGGGCACGTCGCGCTGGGCCGTACCCCACCCTCGCCGCGCGAGGATGAGGCACCGAGCGCAAAATGATGGTGAAGGCGGGTGCGAGCACCTGCCCTACGAAGTTCGGGGAGGGGTTGGTCCGGACCTGCGGGAGCGCACGATCATGGCCGCACACCCGACGAACAGGGCGGTCATGCACCCCAGGGTCCAGGTCGAGGCCGCGGGGATCGTCGGCTCGGGCGGGCGGCGGGTCATCAGGAAGGCATGGCGCGCGCCAAGGTTCATACCCACCCCAACAATGTCGCCGCGGTTGTTGATGTCCATTGGGGATAGATCCTCCCACTGCGAATAAGGCCGCATGATATCCTTGAGGTTGAGCAATCCCAGGCCCGGTTCGTAGAGGTAGGCAATGGACCAGATATCCCCCTGACGGGTCGCGCGACCCACGATCTGGCCGTTGTTGTTGATCGCCTCGGCGGTGCTGCTGCGAAGGTTTTCGCTTGCGAACAGTTCGGTGATCGTTCCGTCCGGCTCCCACAGGCACGCGTGGTAGACGGTGTCGCCGGTGCGGTATGACTCTCCCACGGCTTGGCCTAAATCGTTATTGTCGCCGGTTCCCCAGTTGGTTCCGCCGAGTGAGGGAAGAGTGATCGAAGTCCCGTTCTGGTATAGGCAGCGAGTGGCCGCAATCTGATCTGTCTCGTTGATTGCGTAGGCGTAACCCGCGGTACAACCCCAAGTTGCGAGATTTGTCATTGTGCCTTCCTGGTATAGGAACGCGCGTGTTCCAAACCCGGGAAAGGCGGCTGCGCCAACGATCTTTCCAGCGTCGTTGATCCCATAGGCGTTGTCGGCGAAAACCTCGGAATCCCCTACTCTCGTCATCTGTCCGTCTTGCCATACCCATCCGGGCCATCCGACAACCTGTCCAGCATTGTTAATATCATAGGCGTCGTACTCCGTTGTTTGAAATAGTCCCAGCGTTCCAAGATCGGTCATTGTCCCGTTTTCCCACAGAAACGCGTGGCGAATCTCCAAGGTAATGTCGGCACCTCCGACCACCTGTCCCTGGTCATTGATCCCCCGGGCGAAGCTGATCGGTCCGCCCAGGGTGCCCAAGTCGATGATATCGTACAGCCAGGGTCCGGAGGCGACGAAGCGCGGACGACACTCCCAGGCACAGTCGTCGGTGCAATTCCAGTTACCGGTGCTCTGACCGCAGACACAGGTACTGGGCTGACAGGCGGGCTGGCAGGTCAGTCCCGCCGGGCAATGGAAAGCCGGATCCGGGTGCTCAGGATAGCAGCTGTCAGCGGCCGGACACGGGTATGAACACGCAGATTCTCCGTAGCATACACCCGCGTCGGCGGAATCGACCGCAAACAGAAGCGCGACCAGAATTGGGACCGAGGTTCGCATGGCTCTTGACCTCCTTCAACCGCCGCAGGACGTCGGTCCGCAAGAAGTGCCGTTTCCCTGGTAGACGCCGCCCTGCCCGGTGCAAAGACATGGGGTTTGATTGGCGACGCACGTCTGTCCGACACAGCAGGCACCGCGTACCGTTTCGCACTCCTCGGGAACGCCATCCGTATCGCAATCCTGCGAGACACCCGTGAGAATGTCGTCGGCGTCTGACGCGGTGTTCCCGTTGCAGTCCATGTCGATGGAGACGACGAGGGCGAAGTCGACGTCGTAAAGCCCGGTTTCGAGGTGGGCGTCCGCCTTGTTCAACTCGGCCAAGTCCACGCGAACGGTCCAGGTTCCGGGGTCGGGGGCTTGCACAAACACGTTCTCGACGTTGTCGATGACCTGCACCGTGGGTTGGGCGACGTACGGGCGATCGGCCTGCCCCCCGGAAACCGACCACATGCCTTCGTAAAGCCCACGGTTGCCGCGATACACCGGAACGCCGTCTGGCGCGTTGAGACGCAGATTCAGATTGTTAACAACGTGACGGGTCTGGTCGGCGGGATTGCCTTGGGGGTCGGTGTAGACCATCGTCGCGCGCAGGCCAAAGGCGTTGGCAGGAACCTCGAAGGTCGTCTGATGGTAGCTGAGATTCGGCGTTAAGGAAGCGAGGTCGAGGACGACCGATTCGTCGATGATCAGGGGAAAGTTGTTGCGCAGCAGGTAGAGGCGTCCGGCGCTGGCCATCCCCCAACCCTGGTTCATCCGCGTGAAGTCGTAATCCAGCGGACACGCCGGATCATTGAAACAGTATTGGCTGGCGGTGTTGATCATCACGGCCTTCGCGGTGGCGGCGTGTGTGCGGTTGGAAAACACGCAGGCCTCCGCGTTGGCCCGGCAGGTCGGGTCCGAGGGAGCGCAATGCGGGTTGCACCCGGAGACGGAAACGGGCTTTCCGAAGATGTTCAACCCATTGGCGTCGGCGTCGTCAGCCCACATCTGGAAGAATAACCCGAACTGCCCGCAGCTGATGGGGGTGGCGGCGCTGGTTCCGCCGAAGGTGGCAAAGTACGTGCTATACCCCGCCGTCGTGTAAACCATGTCAGCGAGATTCGCCAGGTCCGGCTTTACTCGTCCGTCGCTGGCCGGTCCGGTACTGGCCGCCGGAGAGCCCTCCACCTTCCACCGGTCATCGTCTTTGGTAGCCGTATCGAAGTGCCAGACGCCTCCAAGGGACACGTTGTTTTTGGCCCAGCCCTGGGCGCGGGAGCAACGAGTCGGGTCGTAACAGTAGGAGCACCCGCCTGCCCCGCAGTTCCCCTGTGACTGGCACATTAACAGATCGTAATTGAGCAGGATGTCGTCGATGTCGGCGGAATAGGCGTTGTAGTCAACGACCTCCGGCCAAGCCCCCCAGCTATTGCTTTGAAAGACGGCCTTGTAGGGGCTCGTCGGGGCCACCAGCTCCGCAATCCAAACACGTCGCCAAGTAACATAGAAGTTCTGGTAACCGCAGTCTACTTCGTACAGGTGGCACCAGTGCGCCATGATGCCTTGGGCGCCAGGAATGATGCCCATCGCGCCGGAGTAGAGCGGGTCAACGCCGGTTCCGTCTCCGAAAATCGTGCCATAGACGTGCTGTCCGTGGGCAATTGGGTCGTTGGCGTACAGATCTTCGTGAAGGATGGGCGGGATGGATTGAAAGGCTGTGTGACCGGGGTAGAAATAGGCGTCCATCACCTCGCCGCGTACGCCGCTGCCGTCGTACGCTCCAGCGGCGGTAACGAGAGCCGCTCCGCTGATCTCGCCGCCGCGAGCGACGTTCATGTCGACGCTCGCGCTTGCCTTCCGGTCGACCCAGGCGACCTCGTCCCATTTGACGACGGCGAGGAGTTGCGCAGGGGTTAAAGTGGCGTAGAAATTCCAGCCACTTGGCGGGAGCGGGTCTACGGATCCGCCTATTCCCGCGATGCGCGCTGCGACAATCTGCTTGGCCTCAAGGCCTGACTCGAAAAGTTGGATGATGTATTCCTGCGTTGGCAGCAGCGTCTGGAGCTGGGCGAAGTTGTCGCGGAGGTAGGGTTCGAGACGATACCCTGGATGATACGGCCCGACGAAGCGGACGAAGGGAAGCCGCTCAACGACGGATTTGACTTGCGAACTCATGGCCACGGTGAAGGCATGGTTGTTGATGAAGTTATGGATGGTTGCTCCGGCGGCCGTCAGGGCGTCCTGGTATTCCGGAAGTAGATGGGTCACGAACTGAACGACGTAAACGTTGGTGGCGGCGTCGGCAAGAAGCTCTGTTGCAAAGGTTTCGTTTCGCGTGAGGGGATCGCCAATGAGGCCAGCGAGGCCGAGTCCGTAGGCCGTCGCGCGGGGTTCGTCGAAGGCGAAGCCGTCGTAGCTGATGGCGTAATGGGGAGTGCGAAGGCCTGCGGCGTCTACCTCGTCCCACAGGGCGATGATCCGCGGTCCCGTCGAAGGCGATATGGGGCGTGGGTTCACGACGTCGCGGACCGTTTCATGGAAGGGAAGGCCGGCGTCTACTTGGAGGGTAGTCG
>JBBTCJ010000078.1:0-59368 GCA_038043285.1 Planctomycetota bacterium
GAAACGCCACGACCGCCCCGAAGGACGGTCGCGTGGTAACCCAATCGGGGCGACAGGATTCGAACCTGCGACCTCTTGACCCCCAGTCAAGCGCGCTAACCGGACTGCGCCACGCCCCGTGAATCACCAGGCATTGTAGAACACGCGATTACGCTTGTCGATTCCTGTTCGCCCGTGCGCGTTTCGGTGCCCAGCGCACCCGCATCGGATGCCCCTGGCGGCTCACCCGCCAGTGCGGGAGTCCGGACCTCGGGTTGTCAGCCCGCGATGTCGACAAGGCCAAGGTATCGCCCGTCCGTGGCCCTCCGTCGCTCATCGCTTCTGCGGTGGCCAGGTTCAGCGAGTTTCCAGTCCGGGCGGGCGGCATTTGTGGCTTGGACTGATCGGTTGCAACTGGAGTCGGACGCTCCGCCTCGCCGGGCCCTGGTGCGCGGACGAAGGCCAATTGCCTATGCCCACCCACGAAGCTCGCAGGCCTTGGCCACGCGAGCGATGGAGAGCATGTACGCGGCGGTCCGGTGATCGACCCCATGTTCTCTCGACATCCGGTGCACGTTCTGGAAAGCCGCCGTCAACCGCCGATCGAGTTCGGTCCGCACGTTCTCCACGGTCCAATAGTAGTTGTACGCGTTTTGTACCGCCTCAAAGTAGGAAACAGTCACTCCTCCGGCATTGGCGAGGATGTCGGGGATGACGACGATTCCGCGCTCCTGAAAGACACGATCCGCCTCCGGCGTCGTCGGGCCGTTGGCCAATTCGACGATCACCTTGGCTTGCACGTTCGGGGCATTGCGATTCGTCAGCACGTGCTCGATGGCGGCTGGAACCAGAATCTCGCAATCACAGGTCAACAGTTCCTCGTTGGTGATTTCTTCGCCGCCGTCAAATCCCGACAAGTGGTGATGATTCTGCTCGTAATGCTGGATCGCCTTGGGGATGTCGATTCCGCGATCGTTGTAATAGGCCGCGTCCTCGGCGCTGATCGCCACGACATGCCCGTCCGCCTCGTGCAGCAACGCCGCCAATCCGCCTCCGACGTTGCCGAATCCCTGAATGGCGTACCGCGCCCGTTCGAATCGGACGCCCAGCAGGTTGTCCACTTCGCGGATGATGCACATGCCGCCGAAGGACGTCGCGTTCTCCCGGCCGACGCTGCCGCCGATGGCCAGCGGTTTGCCGGTGATCACTCCGGGATGGCTTTCGCCGAGAAGGGCTTCGTATTCGTCCATCGACCAGGCCATGATCTGCGGCGTGGTGTTCACGTCGGGCGCGGGAATGTCGCGATGGACGCCAAGCTCGCCGGCGATGGCGCGAACGTAGGCGCGAGCCAACCGTTCCTTCTCATTGACCGACAGCTCTCGCGGATTGCAGACGATTCCTCCCTTTGCACCGCCCAGGGGTAAATCCACCACCGCACACTTCCAGGTCATCCAGAACGCCAACGCCCGGACCGTGTCGATGGTCTCCCTGGCATGCCAGCGAATTCCTCCCTTGGCCGGACCCCGGGCGGTGTTGTACTGCACGCGGAACCCACGAAACACGCGGGTTGATCCGTTCTCCATCAGGATCGGCAGGGTGAAGTGATACTCGCGCATCGGCCAACGAAGGAACTCCCGCCTGGCCGGCGTCAAGTCGAGACGTGCGGCGGCCTCGTCGAACTGTTGCTGGGCGATCGTGAACGGATTCAACGCGGACATTATGAGGGTTCCAAAGCCTCGTCGATGCGTGAAGCCTGCCGCCCCAGCGGCGGTCGATCGGAGCATCGTTCGACAGCTCGATACCCGTACGGCGCCGGTCCTTCGGTTCCGGCCCGAAGACCCCTCCGGCGGCGAAGCAGATTATCCGTTTGCCGGATTGGTTTCCAGAGCGTCTGACCGCGATGTGGAGCGAACTCAAGAACCAACCCCATTGCACCGCCGACGCTTGCTTGACGCTTCGGGTTTGGTGGGATACCGTCACCGTCCGGGTTTTGAGGGGCTTCCCGTCAAGGCGGGAAGCGTCGGATTCCACCACCCGAAGGAGACCACCATGGCTCATGAACTCCCGGCATTGCCGTATGCGCTCGACGCGCTCGAACCGCACATCGACGCCAAGACGATGGAAATCCATCATGGCAAGCACCACGCGACCTACGTGGCCAAACTCAACGAAGCGCTTGAAAAGTGCCCGGCGCTGAAGTCAAAAACGCTCGACGAGCTGGTGATGAATCTTTCCACCGTCCCCGAAGACATCCGGGGCGCCGTGCGGAACCACGGCGGCGGGCACTTCAACCACAGCTTGTTCTGGAAGAATCTCGGCCCCCAACGGGGTGGCCAACCGAGCGGTCCCCTGGCCGACGCGATCCAGACGACCTTCGGAAGCTTCGACGAATTCAAGAAAAAGTTCTCCGACGCGGCCGTCGCGCGCTTCGGAAGTGGTTGGGCTTGGTTGTGCGTCAACGCCGACGGCAAGCTCTGCGTCTGCTCGACGCCCAACCAGGACAACCCGCTGATGAAAGGTGTCGTCGATTGCCCCGGAAAACCGCTCCTGGGCCTTGACGTCTGGGAACACGCCTATTACCTGAAGTACCAGAATCGCCGGCCAGACTACATCGCTGCGTTCTGGAACATCCTGAACTGGGCCGACGTGGCCGAGCGCTTCGCCAAGGCGAAATAGACGCCGAGTCTGGTGGTCGGTGACGGCATACTCTGCCGGTCGCCGAAGCGGATCGGAGCCGTGACCGTGAGGGAGCGGTAATCGTCGACCGGCGAATTGCAGACTGCTGGACGAGTACGCCCCCCAAAGACATCGAGGTTCCGTGCCGCTTGTTCCGCAAGCCATTGAACTCAGCGCCGAGGATCGTGCGCTGCTCGACACGGTCCGCGACTTTGCGCGGAATGAGCTTCTTCCGCTCGATCGCAGATGGGATGCCGACGACTCCTCGCTGTTTGAGGCCATGCCGATGCTGGCCGACATGGGGCTGCTCAATCTCCTCGTGCCGCACGAGGCCGGCGGACTGGGCTGCGCTTATCCGCTGTTCGCGGCGATTCTACACGAATTGTCCGTTTGGTCGGCGGCCACGTCGGTGACCCTCTCGGTGCACTCCATGGTCGGCACGATCATGGATCGATTCGCCCCGGAACCTCTTCGAACGCAGTTGCTGGCGGGCTGGGGACGCCCGGATCATTTCGCCGCATTCGCTCTCTCCGAAGCTGGTGCGGGCAGCGATGCCTCCGCCGTTAGGACCATCGCCGTCCCTGCTCCCGGAGGGTACAAGATCAACGGCGAAAAGATGTGGGTCACCAACGGACTCAGCGCTCGTTGGTTGCTCACGCTGGTCCGTCTGCCGGGGCTTCCCGATCGGCAGAACTTCTGCACGCTGCTGGTGGACACGACCGCGCCGGGGCTGACTCGAACGAAAATCCGCGGAAAAATGGGCATCCGCGGCTCGGAAACCGCGGTCGTTGATTATCAGGGCGTCTTCGTCCCCGAAGAACACTTGATCGGAAAGCACGGCGACGGCATGGCCGTCTGCCTGTCCAGCCTCGGGCGAGGGCGCGTCGGCATCGCCGCCCAGGCGACCGGTATCGCTGAGGCGTGTCTTGCGGAGATGGTCGGCTACGCGCGGCAGCGCGAACAGTTCGACCAGCCGATCGGGAAGTTCCAGGCCGTCTCCAACATGATTGCCGACAGCGCCATGGAATTGGAAGCCGCCAAGCTGCTCGTATGGCGGGCAGCCTGCGGCGTCCAAAGCGGAAATGTCGATCGCCGCGCGACCTCGATGGCCAAACTCTACGCCTCGGAGGCCGCCAACCGTATCGCCTACCGCGCCGTTCAGGTCCACGGCGGGACCGGCTACGTTCACGAATGCCGCGTCGAACAACTTTACCGCGACGCCCGCATCACCACCATCTACGAAGGAACCAGCGAAATCCAGCGCATCGTCATCGGACGCGAACTGGCTGCGATGTGATGCTGGTTCGCGTATGGAGAATGCTGATTCTCTTAGGTGCCACGGGCGGCTTGTCCGCCCGTGCCGACACCGGCGGCAAGCTGCCAGTATCGACCGCTCGCAACGGTGGCCATCGGCAAGCTCGAACTATCGTTGGTATCACTTCTTCCCCATCGCCCGCTGCCGGGCGAAGAACTCTGTGAGCATGGCCCCGCATTCGTCGCTGAGCACTCCGTGCGTGACGGCGACTTGATGATTGAGCCGAACGTCGGTGGGGATGTTGTAGAGTGACACGCACGCGCCGGCCTTTGCGTCCGTCGCCCCGAAGACCAGACGCGCAACCCGCGCCAGCACGATCGCTCCGGCGCACATCGCACAAGGCTCCAGCGTGACGTACAAGGTGCAATTTTCCAGACGCCAGTTTCCCAGATGGGCCGCCGCGGCGGTCAGCGCGATCATCTCCGCATGGGCCGTCGGGTCGTTGAGCGTCTCGCGTTGGTTGCAGCCTCGCCCGATGACTCGTCCGTCGCGTACGACGACCGCTCCGATGGGCACCTCGCCGTCCTCCCGAGCGGCGAAGGCCTCAGTTATCGCGGCACGCATGAAACGCTCGTCATCCACGTTTTCGTAGTATTCCGCCGTCATCGGGTAGCGATCCTGGAATCGAGTACGTTCCGTTCTACCGTAGTTTGCCGCACGGCAAGACGCTCGTTCCGGGTCTCAGGGGGCTTTCTCACGCCACATCATGGCGCTCCGCCCACGTTCGGTGATTGCACTCGCTTCGCCTCCGCCGCCTCCATCTCGGCGCCGGCTCGGTCACCGAGCTGACCCAGAACCATTGCCAAAAACTCATGTGGTTGAGGGTCTTCCGGCGAAAGGCGGATCGCCTCGCGGACGTGCGGAACCGCTTCCGCCAACCGACCCGCCATGAACTTCGCCACGCCCAGATTGTAGTACGCCGCGGCCATCCGCGGACGGAGATTCGTTGCCGCTTCCAGGTGACCGATCGCCTCAGCCACGTCCGGCGACGCACCGTCGCCCACGGCGCGGCCGACAGAGCGATCGGCGAAACCCAGCAGCGTCAGGGCAAGCTGAAGCCGCGCGTCGACGTTTTTGGGGTCCGCGTGGACCGCCTGACGAAATCGCGCCAGGGCCTCGTCCGCGCGCCCCCGCCGAATCTCGATGACCCCGGCCATCGCGTGCAGCGACGACGACCCCGACATGCGCCGCAGGGCGGCATCCAATTCGTCCAGCGCCTCCGCGAACCGTCCCGCCTCCAGCAAAGCGCCGGCCGTCTCGATCGGCCATCGAGTGTCATCAGGTGACACCTCCGTGCCGGCTCGGTACAGTGCGGTCGCGTCGCCTGTTCTTCCCTGGGATCGCAGCATCGCTCCAAGATCAACCCTGGCCGGCGCGAACGTCGGTCGCAACGAGAGCGCCTTCCGATAGTTTTCCTCCGCCCCAACCGGATCGCCCAGCTTCCGCCGGATCCCCGCCAACCCCCGGTACGCGTCGGCATGGTTCGGCGCCAGCTCAATCATTCTTCGTACCGCACGCTCCGCCGCGACGGTGTCGCCCGCCGCCAGATAGAGCCAAACCAAGTCCTGCAACGCCGCCGGCGTCGAAGTGACCCCCCACGATTCCGCCCGCTCATACCACCGAGTCGCTTCGCCCACCGTCGCCTTCGTCTCGTCGGAGGCCTGTTCCCACCATGCATTCCCCGGGAACCACACGCGATCGGAAAGGGATAGCGATGCGAACGCCTTCCGCCCGGCCCCAACCTGCGACTGAATCAGCAGGCTATGACCCGTGAACAAGATCAACAGCGCCGCCAGCCCCGCAAACCCCATACCCGATCTCGTCCAGCGACCGCCGCGAACCAATTGAAGGTTCTGGAAGCGGACGTTGGCCGACCGAAACATGCGGGTGAGCTTCAGCACCGCGAAACCGGTGATGGCGGCCATCCCCATCGCCAGCAGCAGCGGAATCTGCCCGTACAATCCGCGAAAGGCCGTGAGCGCCGCCAACCCCACCGCGATCATCAGTGCCTCTTGCGCCAGGCTGAAATCCCGCGCCGGACCTCGTCCAAGACTTGCCCGCGAAGCAACTCCCTCGGCGCGGCGTGCCGGCGCGGAACTCCGCGCTCCAAGGGCCGGCGGACCGAAGCCGAAATACAGCGCATCGTTGGGACACACGCTGATGCAGTCCATGCACTTCATGCACCCCGGATCGACCACCTGCTTGAACAGCGCCACCTCCTCGTGCACGCGGACGTTGGACGAGCACGCAGCTGTGCAGTGCCCGCAATGCGAACAGGCGTCGGTCACGCGGATTCGTCCCGGCGACAACGGATCCAACAGACCGAAAAATCCGCCGTAAGGGCACGCGTAGGTGCAGAACCCCTTGGACCCCAGAACGTAGACAATCAAGAATCCGCACACGACGAACGTGATCGCTCCGACGACGACTCCGGGGAACGTGTCCCAGAACTCCGTCGTCACCAGTTGGTTGGACATTTCTGGGAACGGCGAACCTGTCGCCAGTCGATACGCGCTGGGCCAGACGTACATGTACAAGGCCAACGCCAACGGCGCCAGCAAGGGCAGACGCGAACGGAACGCCCTGGGGCGGATGCCAATTTTTTTCAGCATCCAAGCCGCCAGATCCTGATACGCGATCAGGTGACAACCCCACCCGCAGAAGAACCGCCCGAAAATCAGCGTCGAAAGCAGGGCTGCTGCGAAGAAGATGAACCCCGCGTTGAGCTTCCCCTCGTTCAGCGTGTACATCGCCTCCGAAGGTTCGACCGGTGAAAGGGTCTTCCCCGCGCCCAGCCAATGCACGACGTGCGCCACGATGGCCAACTGAACGAGCACCAGCGACAGCGTCCGCCATCGACTGGTGCGCGACTTCCGCACCACCCGACCGGCGGTCCCGATGACCGGCAGCGAGACCTCGCCGCCGACCGGGCTGCAGGTGTTAGACAGTGGTTGGCTTATGCACTCCGTCACCATCCGACTCGGACTCCCAGCGTCGTCCAGTACGACACGCCGCGCCGCGGCTGCGGTCGAGGATTCTTCTCCATCCCGCGACCATTGTTTCTATCGGCCCGTCGGCGCCCTGAGGCTGCGGCGATCATACCTTGTCGAGGTGTCTGCGCCCGCCCGTTTCAGCGCCCATCGCGCGTGGAAACAACCGAGCCGCCCAGATGTGAGCGGCTCGGAGAGGTTGATTCGTTGAGGGCCGGAAAGCTCCGACGCGGCCATCACCAGCGTGCCTGATGCCGCCGGAATCGATCCACGCCTTACGGACAGTTTGACATGCCGAACGGATAGGCCTTGAACTTGAGCGCGTCGACCGCGTTGGCAATGTCCAGCACGTTTACGTTGGCCATGGGATTGGGCACCTCCGGTTGAACCTGCGCCCGAGGCTTGATCACCGTTCCTGACACCAGGTCCTTGACTTTGTTCACCACGGTAGCGATGTCGGTCACGTTCACGTCCGACGCCGCGTTGGTCCCCGAACCGTCCACGTTGCCCCAACGCGCCGTCTTTACGGGCAGCTCCGTCGAAGCGGCTGCGCAAGTCGCCTCCGAACCCGCGCAGGCGGCGGCCAGGTGGGCCACCCCGTATGTCGAATCCGGAACGATCTCCGCCCCCGTGACGTGCAGCGTCCTGCCGTCCAAAAACGTCGTCCAGTCACGATACTCCGGCGTGCACGACAGCACCCCGCACCGGACGCTCGTCCCACGAACCGCCGAGTCCGGACACGTTCCCGTTCCCAGCAGATTCACATAGCGGAACTGACCCTCGAAGCCCGCGAAGCTCGGCGTTCCGGGCGGAACCGGGGCAGCCGGATGGTGCAGCGAGGTCATCTTCACCCGCAGACCCGTGTCCTTACCCGCGTCCACCATGTCCAAGCCGAAGGAAATGTACCGCTGCTTGGTCTCCGGTAGGCAGGGCATCGGGCCGCAGCCTGGTGGTTCTGGCTCCGGCAGCGGTGTCGCTGGGGGCCCCACGATTCGATATACCGTTCCGGAAGTTCCGCTCGGCGCAAGATCGATCGAGGTGCAGACGTATAACTCATCGGATTGGTCCCGTCCGAAGCCCTTGAGAAACTCTCCAAGCGGCTGGCCATCCGAGGTGATGACGAACTCGCGGCGAAGCGGCTCGAACGGACCGTCGATGAACGGGTTCACGAAGTAAAGTCGCCCCGCGGGTACAAAGAAATCCGAACTGAAATCGCCGAAGACGTAGTTGCCCTCCAAAGCCGGGTAGCCCGCGCCGCGATACACATACCCGCCGATGATCGACAGTCCGCCCTCGTTGTCGCACAGATTCCGCGAGAGATCGCAGGTGACGCCCAGGCTCGAGCACTGCGCGTCGATTGTGCACGGGCGCGGGTGCAGGTATTCGAGAATGGGATCGATCATCCCGGTGCCCGCGCAGGTCGCCGGAGGGTTGAGCGTGCCGAAGGGATCAAAGCAGTGCATCCCCTCCCTGACGGCCCAACCGTAGTTGCCCCCACTGACTACGACGTCCAGCTCTTCAAAGAGGTCCTGGCCGACGTCGGCGACGTACAAGGCCCCGTTGCCCCCGGGCCCATCGTCGAACGAGAGGCGATACGGGTTGCGGAACCCATAGGCGTAGATTTCGTCGGCCCCGGAACCTCCCACAAACGGATTGTCAGGGGGGATGGTGTAATTCCGGTCAGGGTCCAGCGGGAAGTCGTCTCCGTCGACGCCGATCCGGAGGACGTCGCCGAGCAGGGACTCGGTGTCCTGGCCGTGACCGATGGGACCGTGCGAGGGTGGACTGTCGGACAGCCCGTCGTCGGCCCCGCCGCCATCGCCGAGCGGAACGTAGAGGTACCCATCGGGACCGAACTCGATAGCGCCGGCGTTGTGGTTGAACTGCGGTTCGTCCACGGTCAGCAGGACGATCTCCGAGCCGGGGTCCGCCACGTTGCTTGTCGGATCGAGCCCCATGGGATGGAACTCGGAAAGCACCTCCTTGTGACAGCCGGGATTGAAACCCGACAAGTCGCACGGTTCGGTCCCCGTACTCGCCCGCGGGGCGCTGTAGCGGACGAAGAACCGCCCGTTGGTCACATAGTCGGGGTGGAACGCCATGCCCAGTAGGCCTCGCTCGTCGTAGAACGTCCCGAGAGGGATCATCCGATCGCGGATGTCCAGAAACGGCGCGGGCAGCAGGTTGCCTCCGGGGTCCACGACGCGGATCAGGCCGCTCTGGTCCACGATGAACAACCGTCCCGATCCGTCCCCGGCATGGGTGACGTGAAGCGGTGCAGCCAGCCCCGTGGCAATTGGTTGCAAGTGGATCGGAAGCGGCGGTGGAACCGTACACACCGGGCTGATGGTCCCGCACGTCGAGTTGTCGCCGCCGTATCTCCCACCGATTCCGCTGCAATCCACCTGCGCCATGTCCTCGGCGCACTGGCCGATGGCGTCGATGCAGCATGCGCCGGTTTGAAGAAACGGCCGCGTGACGCGAGTGAGGTAAACGCGATCTCCGCTCTGGAGGTTGTTGTTGTTGATTGCGTTGCCGGCGGCCCAGAAGTCGACTGGTCCGATGTCCGTAGCCGGCGCTGTCCAGCGCACGGTGTAGTCTGCCGAACGCCCCATGCCGATCCAGTTCGTGACCGAGTTGTTCACGCCCGTGCCGGTGTGTGTGACCCAGCTTCCGGTGAACTGCGTATTCGCTACGTCAGGGAGCGTGATCGTGCCCACATGACTTCCGGCGGCATTCTCCGCGGAGAATTCAAACCCCGCCCCGACCTGAGTGGCCGTCGCGTCCGATATGCGGACGATGAGGTCGTAGCTTTGGCTTGGCACAATCGCCGAAGGCATACCGAGAATCTGAACGCTTCCGGCGCCCGCCGTGGTCCCGTGGCACACCTGACAACTGAATCCGCCGCTTGCCGTGCTTCCGTTGGCGCCTGCCGGTGCTCCGCCGCGTCGCGCGTACGCCGGAGCGACGAGTACACAGAACAACTCGATTCCGACCACCAGACGAGAAATCCTGACCCGACTCACCCATGCACCTCCGGGACGTGGAATGTCCCCCCAAGATTGGCCCATGGGCAGAAACCTCCCACAGGGGCACGCTCGGCGACGAGCGGGGTACACGACGCGCCCCCCGGCGCGCCGCGCTTCGTCGCAGTCATGCCTCAACTGACCTCGCAACGCACGCGCGTTCGAGGCAGAACAAAACGATGTCGTTAGCCCCCGTCCTCGGCCCGAACAAGCCTAGTCATGACAGGGGAAGCTGCACGGATAGCCAAGGCCCTTCAACGCGTCCACGTCCTCGGCCAAATCCATCACGTTGATCTTTCCGTCCGGGTCGCAGGGCGCAAAGTCCATCGCCGCTACGCTGAAGGGAACAAAAAGATCCTTCATCTTGTTGACAAGATAGGACACGTCGATGATGTCGACGTCTGTATCGCCGTCCACGTCGCCCCAGGTGTACGTCCTTGCGCTGCCAGGAGCGGACACGAACGCCCCGCACTCGGCTCGAACCTCGTAGATTGAACTGGGCACGACGTCCGGATCGACCACCACGATCGTTCCCCAATCGTCGTTCAGTCGATACACCCGATCCGGCGGGTTCACCAGCCGCCCGTTCACCGCAACGTAGTTTAACAGACACGGCCAGTTGGGTGACGTGACCCGCAGTGCTATCGGCGCGGGCGAGCCTGGCGGGTTCGGCGTCACTTGCAAGTGACGCCCGCTGATTGCCTGCACCGTCGGCGCTTGCAGAATCGAGGTTCCCGCGCACGTTCCGGAAGTGCATTCATCACTTCCGGTGCAAAGATCGGCGTCATTGCACGGCGTCCCGTCCGCCTTGAGGTTTTCCAGGCACGAGCCGGTTCCGTTGCAGATGTCCGGATTATCGCACTGCGATTCGGATTGGTCTCCGCAGGGAAAACCGGACGTCTCGAAGTTCACGGCGCACGATCCGCCGCCGTCGCAGGTGTCGGGATTGTCGCACTCGGTGTCGCCCGAACTGCCGCACGCCAGCCCCGCAGGCTCTGGAGGATGAATGCACGCGCCGGTTTCGCAATAGTCTTTCGAGCACTGGTTGCCGTCGTCGCTGCACGAGGTGCCGTCGGTCTTGTAGTTCAGCTCGCAGACTCCGAATCCGTCGCAGGCGTCGGGACTGTCGCAATCCGTGTCCACGACGTTGCCGCACGAGCTACCTTCCGACCGTGGTGACCAATCGACGCTGGTGATCTCCGGAATGCAGGCCTCGCAGTCATTCTCCGGGTTCAGATCGCCCTTGGCGTAGCACACGCCGTCGATCAAACAGTCGTCCACCGGGGCGAGGTTCATCACGATCGGACCGACGTTGTCCTCAAAACCCGCGACGCGAATCAGGTACGTCGTGCCCAGCGTAGTGCCGAAGGTCAGCGCGGCGCTTAGCCCAACGCCGCTGTCGTCGTCGCAGACGATCTCCACGCCGCCCGATCCAGGACAGTTGCTCCAGACGCTGAGCACCGAGTCGTTGACCGGCGAAAGCGAGCTGCCCGTGGTGCTGATGAAGACCGCCCCGTCGCACTGTGCGGTGTACTCGAACCACACGTCGGCGTTGGAGTCGGGCTGACAGGACGCCTCCGCGTCGTCGGGTCCGGTGCTGCCGTTGTTGCTGAGGTTGATTCCCACCACCGCCGGAACCGCGAAATCGCACTGATCGTTGCATTCCGGATCGGCGACCCCCGCACAAGTTCCCGCGGTGCACGTGTCCACGCCGATTCCCGGTCGTCCCGTTCCCGTGCAGGCGTTGCCGTCGTTGCACGCCGCGGCGTCAGGCAACACCGTCCACGAGGTCGCGTTGGACGCCGACTGGCATTGCTCGCAGGTGTTGGCCATATTGATCGCACCCTCGGCGTAGCACACGTCGCCGATCAGGCAGCGGTTCGGGTCCAGAAGGTGATCGCATTTGTCCGTGGATTCGTTGCAGACGTCGGTCGTACAGGTCATGGAGTCGGCGCAGTTGCGCGGCGATCCGCCGACGCACGACCCACCCAGGCATCGCTCGTCGGCAGCGGTGGTGCAGAACTGTCCGTCGTCGCACGGCGTGCCGTTGGGCACGAGATTGGTCAGGCAGGCGCCCAGACCGTTACAGGTGTCTGAATTGTCGCACCCTGTCTGCACCGGGCTTCCACAGGCCGTCCCTGCGGTCGCGATCCGGGCTACGCATCCGCCCGCGCCGTCGCAAGTATCCGCCGGGTTGCACGTCGTGTTCGTCAAGTCGCCGCAGGCCGTCGTCGTTGGCTCCAAGCGCGCGAGGCACAGGCCGCCTCCATCGCAACTATCCGGCTTGTTGCATTGCGCGTTGGTCGGGTCGCCGCACGCAGTCAGCGCCGGCAGGTTCGGATGCGTCACCTGCCCGGTCGCGGCGTTACAAACGTCACTGGTACATTCCCTGTTGTCGCTGAGTTGGGTCAGGGCTCCGTTGGATGGGTTGCAACAAAACTCACTCGTGTTGTGGTTGGGAAGATTCGAACACGTCCCGTCCGCCAGGCAACTGTCCGTCGTGCAGCCGTTGCCGTCGTTGCACTCGGCGGCGTTCTGACAGAGGATCGTGATCGCTGCCCGACCGAGGGTCGTGTTCGGAATGCGCACGTTGTTGTCGTCGGCCATGAAGGTGTCGTCGGAGTTCTCGATAAAGCGCAGATCGAACGTCCCCGCTGCTCCCGTCGGCACGTCGAGCACCAGCGTCCCGCCATAGCGCGGTGAACCTGGATCGGCGGTGACTCCCGGCGGCGTCACCACCGCGAAATAAACGAAGTCGAAGTTGCTCACCCCGACGTCCTTGGTAACGCCGAAACTCTCTTCGTCGAGGTGAACCCAGTCCGTGCGACCGCCGTTAATGAACCCCGGCCCGCAAAACCCGCCCACACCCGGCGGGTAGCTGCACCGTGAGCCAACCTCGAACGCCGCAGCGCACTGACTGGTCGCCGTGCAGGCGAGTGACGCCGGCGTCAGCGTTCCCGCGAGCCCCGACGAATAGCGTGATGAGTCGATCTTCGCTTGCCACGACTTCAGCAATGCCGGGCCCCATCCGGCGAGCTTGACCTCCAGCCAAACCCGCTGCCCGCCGCCAGTGAGTCGGATTTCATTCCCGACGATCGTGTAAATCCCGCTGGCCTTCACCGGCACCAGGGAAATCGAAGCCCCAAGGCTCTCCGTCGCCGCGGCGACAACGAACCCGAAACCGACCATCCCGATCCATCCGCCTGCCTTCATCGATCCTTCCTCCTTCGGTTGCGGGGTCTGATGCGGAAACCGGCGTACCGCCACCCAGGTACGCGCATGACGAGCGCTGGCTGGTCAATCCGACCCGCGCTCCGAACCCGACCTACTCAAATGAATCCCGAAACCCTCCGTCGCTCGTGCCATACAAAGGCACGAATCCCCCGGAAAGGACGCCATCTGACTTTCCCGCCCATATTGCCGTCGCATGCCTGCCTCCCGCCAAGCTTGCGCAACGCTGCGATTGTACTCGTTTCTCGGACCTTGTCCATCGTTAAAGTGAGAATCAATTCCCGCCAGGATGATCCCCGGAACCCCGATCCGCGTGACAAATCCACCGAACTGCTCTCGCGCTCTACCAGCACGGACCTGGACAACGCGACCCGGCGAGCAGCGAGATTCCCTTGACCGCATCCACCGTCCCGGCGAGGTCAATGACGTTCACGTGTTGGTCCGGTGTGCAACCGAGCAAGTCGAGTCGCGGCACGGGCAGCGCTGACGGAAGTCCCTTAATCCGGTCCACCACCGCCGCGATGTCAAAAACGTCTGCGATTCCGTTCGGTTCGCCGGCACTTCCCCCCGTGGGGTGCCCTGTCAAGTCGCCCCACGCCAACGTCGTCGCCGCCGTCGCCGCGGTGCTCGCCGGAGTTCCGCTCCGCCCGCAGTCCGCTCGGACCAGGTACTCCGTTCCTGGAGCTACCTCCTGTCCAGTAACATTTACAGTCTGGCCCCACTGCTTGGCCGTCAGGTACGCCGCTTGACCGGGGTCGTCGAGCAGGACGGCCACGTTGTGCTCGCCGAACGGCGCCCCGACGTACTTCGGTGTCGCGCCGTCGCAGGCAGGCTCCACAACAATCGCGCTCGGAATCGTCGAGCCGGACGGATGCGGGGTGACTGCCAGATATCGCGCGCCGGCCGCACTGACCTTCGGCGGAGAACATCCGCAGCTCCGCGACAACTCGTTGCAGGCCGATGGGACGGTGCACGGGTTCCCCGCGCTGGCGCATCCCACCGCGGGATCGCACGCCTCCGGTCCGTTGCAGAACTCTCCGTCCTGAGCGCAGCTCGCGTCGTTGGGTGCATGGAGGCAATCCCCGGCGTCGTCGCATGAGTCCGCCGTGCACGCCAAGCCGTCGTCGCACTGGTTGTCGGCCAGGCAATCCGCGGGAAAAGCAAGCTGTGCATATCGCCCGATGTCCACGGCCCCCTGCAGGGGATGCCCACCTGCTTCCAAACTCGGCATCGGCGCGCCGGGTTGTGCGAAGCGAATCTTGTGCAGCAACTCCCAGGGGTTGTACCGAGCGAGGGTTCCCACGAACTCAGGCTTGCTCGGCGTACCGAAATTGATCGCCGTTCCCGCGGCGCCGTGACAAGTGAGGCACGCGGGATCGCCGCCGATTTCATACTGCACTTCGCCCGACGCCGGATCGCCCCGGAAATCCCCGGTGATGGCGTCGATCACCGGATCGTCGTCGATCACACCCTGCAGCACGAAGGCCACGAGGTCGTTGATCCGCGTGTCGGGCAGCACCGATCCGTAGTTGTGTCCATTGAGAACCACGCCGCCTCCACCGTTGCTGGGAGGCTCGCGAAGGAGCGCGAACATGTCGGACGCGCTCAGCGTCGTCCCCAGGAGGCCCCCGAACCCCGTGCGATGATCCCCCGTGCCATATTGACCGTCGGCCCCGAGATAGTCCCAGCCGTGGCACTCCTTGCAGCGCCAGGTGGCGGAACCGGTCCGTGGATTGCTGGTCAGGTCGGGTCGAAAGGCCCACAGCGGATGGCTCATGCCCGGTGCGGGCAGTGCGGCCTCCACCCACCAGTTGTCATACAATCGCCCGCCGCGCAGGTAATCGCCGCTTGTCTCGCAGGTGTCGGGAATGCCGTTCTGATTGCCGTCGGTATAGGTTCCGCAGCGGAGGTCGTCGGCGTCCTCGACGCCGTTGCCGTCGCAGTCCGTCACAATCGCGTTCGTCTGGTTCGTCAGCGTCAGCATCCCGCCGCCCTGTGCCCCCATAAACCCTCCTACCCGAATGAGATACGAATCACAGGCCGTCGCTGAGAACGAAATCGATGACGAATCGCTGCACGAATCGTCGCTGCACGCAAACGCGGACGACGCCGTCGGACACGCACATGAGGCGTATCCCGCGATCATTGAGTCATACCCGCTTCCGCAAAGGGAAGCGGTTGCCGTTCCCGATTGCGTCGGCGTGTAACAATACCAAATATCGGATCCGACGGCCCCCGGGTTGGACTGGCAAAACCCGGCCTCGTCCGGACCGTCGGTCGTTGCTCCCGTCGTGTCAAAGGGGAACATCCCCTCTCCCACGACGGCCGCCAGGCTGCACCGGTCGTTTCGAGCTCCGGTCTCGACGCGGCAACCCTCGTCACATCCGTCGCCGGGAAGAGTGTTTCCGTCGTCGCAGAACTCGCCCACCTCCAGCACCCCGTTTCCGCAGACCGCCCCGCCGGTCGGGTCGGGGACGATCCGATAAATCGCGCCGTCGTGGCTGACGATCAGCAACTCCCCGGCCGCATCTTCGCCAAACGAAACGATTGAGGTGATCGGCCCCTCGGGCGGGGTCATTGCAGCCGTGAGATCCTGGTGGTCGAACGCCTGACCGTTCTGGTAGCGGAACGAGCGAATCGCGCCGGAGCAATAATCCGCATAAAAGTACGCGCCCAAGAAATTCGGAAGTACGCACCCGCGATACACGTATCCGCCGGTGACCGAGCAATCTCCGGTTCCGTGGGCGAATTCGTGAACCGGAAGCGTCAGCGACGGACTGCTACAGACGCAACCAGTCAGCCCCGTGCATGCGGTGCCCTCCATGCAACGCCAACCATAGTTCTCCCCGCCGCTGCTGCTTCGGGGCTGTAGGTTGATCTCTTCGACCAGGTTTTGTCCCACGTCCGCGATGTACAAGTCGCCGGTCGACCGGTCGAAGCTGAACCTCCGCGGGTTTCCAAGCCCGCTCGCCCAAATCTCATCCAAGGGAAGCCCGGGGCCGAAGTACGGGTTCGTTTCTGGGGTGTAGGCCGGCGGATTGTTCACTTCGAGCCGGAGCATTTTTCCAAGCAGCGACCCGATATCCTGTGCTCGGTTGAACGGGTCGTAGGCGCTCCCGCCGTCTCCCATGCCTGCGTACAGATAGCCGTCCGGTCCGAACTGCAACTGTCCCCCGTTGTGATTCGGAGAATCCTGGGCGATCACCTTGAGGATGGTTGCGCTACCCGGGTTGGCGATATTCGCATTGGTCGACACCTGGTACCGGGCGATGACCGTATCGCCCGCGAGGTCCGTGTAATCAACGTAAAAGTACCCGTTTGCCGCGTGGTTCGGATCAAAGGCCATGCTCAACAAACCTCGTTCGCCCGTTGAGCTTACCAACGAAGAAATGTCCAGAAACGGCGTTGCCAGCAGCGCCGGTCCGGAAAGAATCTTGATCCGTCCGGGCTGCTCGACAATGAAAAGGCGTTGGTCGTCCCCCGGGGCGGCGGTCACGTACACCGGCCGATCGAGCCCGTCCACAATCTTTACCGTGGTCGGCGCGAAGCTCTCGCACTCGTCCGGAATGTTGTCGCCGTCGCAATCGACGCTTGTCCCGTTCTGAATGTCGATCGTGTCGGGCATGTCGTTGTTGTTGCAGTCCGCCTCGCTGATGTTCGGACCGACTGTCGATGCTGTTGCCGCCGAGGGATCGCCGGGGCGAAACAGCCCCAGACGGGCGTCGGTGGTGATCGGCTGCCGGTTGGCATCGAAACGGAAGTTGTACAGCGTACCCCACCGCAGCGCGTTGGCGTTCTGATTGACGGAATAATCCTCCGTCGACCAGGCGATCTCGCTGCTGGTCGTGCTTACCGTCCAGTCTGTTGAGCTGTACGGCTCCCCGCTGTGGTATGCGACGTCATGGAATCCGACGTTCCGGATCGTCCCTGCCGGGTCGATCGGGATGGAAAACGATCGACCGGCCCGATGAGAGTTGAGGTTTTCGACGGCGTATTCATATCGCCACCACCCCGCGCCGAGGTCGGTCGATTTCGCCGCAAGGATCAACAAGCCGTCGTCTGCAATCTGGATGTCCGTTTCCACGACAAAGGAATCGTTGTCCCGCCAAGCCCGGATCGCGGGCTTCTGCCGTCGAACCGAGCCGCTGACGTCCGCGTTCCACGTTGCGCCGTCGAAGCTGATAGTCACCGGTCGATAGGACGCGTTATTGTTCTGATGGCCGGCTGCCGCGTCGTCGGCGGTGACGTATTGCCCCTCCACGAAGTACAGGCCGCCGCCGTTCTGCGTCGGATCCAGTTCGGATATCGGAACCTGTACCCGCCGTGCCAGTATGCCGCTGTAAGAGGGGTTCGCCGGCGGATACGGAAAATATCCGGTGTGCGGGTTGATCTGCGATCGCGGGCCGAGGTTGGCCTGCTGTCCGTTCAGGTATGCCGAATAGGGGTCGGAACAATGCACCCCGAGGTGCGAGCCGTTGGTCGGCTGACAGTCGCTGGAGCACGACGCCTCCGAAAGCGCGAAAAAACCGTGCTTGACCCAACTGATCCCGATTTGCTCGAACCGCCCGCCCTTGAGCCGGTACATGTTGGTCGCGATAGCAGGATGCTGGTTCGTGTTCGCGAACCAGTTGACCCAAACGTCGCCGATGTTGCACGACACCGTGCCGATCGAGAACGCCGCAACGCCGCCGGTTGCGCCGTACGTTCGCACTTCATGCAGATTCCCAACGATGACGTCCGGGCCGATCGCCGTCGGCGACGCGGTTCCGTTGCCGGGGCCGGCCGTCGGTGAGCCGGTCCGGGCAAGCTCGATGCTTGCGGGAAGGAGCGTTGCCCTAAGCAGAATCCGACCGACGGGAATCCCCGCCGCGCCCGGAATCCCCAAATCTCCGGCAAGCGAGCTGGAGAGCAGCAGTTCGCCGACGAGTGAAAACTCTCCCCCGTCACCGCGTACCTCAGTGATCAGCGACCCGACGTCGAACGCCGCTGTGCTCCCTGTCAGCCCGCCGAGCGTGTCGGCGACGTCGAACCGATCCCCCGGAAACGCGCGGAGCGTCAGGTTCCCGATGGTTGCCCGCCGCGCTCCGGCCACAAACAGAATTGCTCCGCGAGTCGAAAGCTCACCGGTGAAACCCTCGACGATACGGTTTTCGGACAGCTCCACGACCAGCGTCGAAGACGTCGCCTCACTGGCGAGTTCGACGGTTGGCGGTTGCTCCCCGGCGGGCGGCTCGAAAAAACTCGGCTCGTCCACATCGTCGCCGCGTACGCTCACCTCTAACCCAAGTTCCAGGAGCGTGGTGCGATCCAGTTCGAAACGCACCGCCCCGCTGACAGACTGGCTGATCGCTGAAAGGTGGGTTGCTGAGGGTGGATCCCCGCCGGCCGCGACCGACGTCCAGCCGATGAACAGACATGCCGGCGCGACCCACCCGCTCCCGGCGATCGCGCCTCGGTGAATACGCCGACGGCCTTCCACGTTGTCCCCCCCCAATGCCGTTCGTGCGGCGCCGCGTCGGAACACGGTTCACGGATTGCCCGCGCTCCCCCTTCGCCGACGCCCTTCCCCGCGCAGGCAAACCTATAGACTACCTGTTTCCCCACGGTTTTTCAAGGCGATCGGCCGCCGATCCGGGGTTGCTTGTTTTTCCTTCGTGTCCCCGTGCGCCTTTTCCGGATCGCGCCGGGATGCCGTCGGGTCTGGCCCGGGCCTGAGGCGTCGGGCCTGAAGCGGGCCTGCCCGCCTCTTCTCGAACTGGGAACCCGCGTTGCCGGCGGCGCAGGGCGGACCAGGAACGTGACGTTTGCGTGGGAAACCGCCGGGTTTCTGGTCGCCGCCGCGCGTGTTGTGCGGCAAGAGTGCCATTTAGATGGCACTCCATTGGCCGACGCGCATTCTTGGCCGATCCCAGCGCCTGCGACGCTCGGGCTTGGATGCCCCGGGCGCATGCGGGCGGCTGCTACAGATGAAAATCCGTTTGCTCGACGTCCACGGGGAACCTTCCTTTCAAATTGCGGTAGGATCCATGTGGTCAGCGCAGGCTGGGCCGTACGCAGCAGCGTGGAAAGCGAAATACAGCTACGCACGATCAAAGGGTGCATGGCGTTAATTCACTATCGTTATTGGGCTACGTTTTTGATCTTGGGTTGATAACCTGGGGGAGCCGCCGCGATTTCAGCCTATTAAAGATGGAAAAAAACGTTGACCTCAATGTCGCAACTTGGTAATATCGGCCCCATCGGAACGGGGTTGACGTACGCTGGACCCGTCGAACTGGCGTTCTGCGTCAACTCTGTTTTGGTGGGCTTGGCTTCCAGTACTGCGCAAGGATGCCGGTTCGTTTGACGTCAAGGATTGGGAACGTTGCGTTTGGCGTTTCGGGAGGGGGAAGCTCCCGTCGCGAAGTCACACGAAGATGCTCTGCGAGGTTTTGGCGAAGGACGTTGCCGGCGGCGTGGCGTGATAGCGCCATGCCGGTCGTCGCGCGCATGTGAGGTGGGAAGCGTCGGGCAAAGTACCTGCGTGGGCCGGCAGAGCGGCAGAGAATCGAATCGCAGGAAAGGAGGACGTCGTCGCTGCGGCGTACAGTGAGCATCAGGTCGCAGCGGAGAGCGGGAGCAGCACCTTGGTCGGCGACTGGGCGTAGCAGGTGAGGGGAAGCCCGTCGCGGGATCGCAACAACGGAACGTCGTCAACGCGGACAAACGGGATTTTTGGGTGAGCAAGAAATGGTTCCCATGGGTGGAGGTAAACAGGCTATGAAGGCAGGCTTCTTGGCGGGTAACTGGCGTCCCATCGCGGGCGCCGTGTGTGTAGGCGTTGCGGCCCTTGGGTTGAGCTATCAACTCGAAGGCGCGCCGTTGAAGAGTAGCGAGACATCGTTGTCGAGAACCATTCCGGCGACGACGGCTGAGACCGTTCCGACTTCGCATTCAATTTCCAACGAGGCGTTGTGGGCGAAGGCGGGTCAGGTCACCTCGGAAGGGTATCCGGTCATGGAGCCCGTGATCGTCGACTACAAGGATGACGAGCCGACGCGGCTTCGCGCCGCGGGCTTGTTGCATGGGGCGCTGCCGCTGCCTTCGGCGGGCATCGTGGCCACCGGCGGCTGCACCTACAGTATTGAGTGCGAGGATACGAATCCCTGCACGACCGATCTATGCGTGATCGCTGTGTCCGGGGCTGCCGGGAGCGGAAAGTGCACGCACGACTTCGTGCCCGCGGGCGAGAAGGGCGCGTGCGACGACGGTGTTTTCTGCAACGGCAAGGAGTTGTGCAACGGTGCAGGGGCTTGCGTTCAGGGACTTCCAGCCAGCTGCTGCGCCGGCGGCCCGGGCAACGATCCGCCGTTGGCGTATTGCTCCGAAAACGCCGGTCTTTGCGGCGATGACGCACCGATTCCCGGAAAGCTTTGCGCTTCGGACGCGGATTGCGGCGGCAAAGAGTGCCAGCATTGTCGCCCGAAGTGCACCAACAACACCGACAGCGACGATACTTCGAACTGTAACGGCGACGAATCCTGCGATGGAAACGGAGAGGTCGTTCCCGGCATTCCGGCGTGCGGCGTTGGCGCCGTGTGTTCCGAAAAGCAGTGCACCGGATCGCCGGCGAAGGCCTGTAATATCACCGAGGATTGCGGCGCGGGTCGAACCTGCACGGTCGCCGTACCCTTCTGCTTCCGTGGACGATGCTGCCCGGTCGGAGCCGAACCGGACGATTGCGCGGCGCAGAAGCTTTCCGCGTGTCCAACCCCGAAGCTCTGGTGGGCGGGCGACACGGGCGTGGAGACCGGTGACGCGAACACCTGCGGCGGCAAGAACGGTGATAATCCCCCAATCCAACTGGGCTGCCCGAAATACAGCAGCGGTATCGTCCAAGTCGGGAGTTCGTTGGCGTCGCGTCCAGTAGTGGCCGGCCCCATGTCGGCATCCACGCAGGCGGTTCCAGCTCCGCATGGACCGGGAACAGCCCTGAATCGCCTGGGCGACGACTACAGCTTCAACAACAACCAGCCCATCGAACTGGAGGGCATCCGCTTCGTCGGTTACATGGCCGTTCCGGACGCGGTGTTCTTTGAGTTCTGGGACAACAGCGGCAACTTCATCGAGGACTTCCTGTTCCGTCCATCGCTGGTTCCCGCGGTGAATCAGCTTCTGCTCGAGCAACCGCTGGTCATTCCACCCCAGGGGCGGATCTCGGTCATCAACAAGCGTGAGTTCGGGCTGAACTCGAAACTCATTTGGCTGTCGTCGTCCAGGGTCGACGAGGGAACCAACAACGCGAATATCCTCTTCGTGAACAACGATCCGAATGCGGCCAACTTCATGTCGCCGTCGCCGGGAATCTTGGCGTTTGAGTTCCTGGGCCGCAAAGTGGCCGAGCCGCTGGGCGGATGCTGCCATCACGGCTCCGGCGAATGCACCAACGAGCTGGATTGGCTCTGCGAGGCCGCGGGCGACTGCGTCGGGTTCACCTGCGTAGGCGGCATCAACGCCGGGATGACCTGCTCGTCGGACGACGAATGCACGGGCACCTTCGAAGGTGTCGGCAACTACTGCAACACCTGTCAGTATGGAGAGAACATCGGGGCTGCGTGCGGGCGTTGTTCCGTCGGCGCGACTCCCTGCAATTCCAACGCCGACTGCTCGAGCGGCACGTGCGTCGCGAACACCAGCGTCTGCAATAACAAGTGTTCCGGAGGTACTACCCCCGGCGCGGCTTGCCTCACGGTCGCGGACTGCCTGGGGAGCGGGACTAGCTGCGTGGCGGCGTCGAAAACGTGCAGCAACGACGCGTCAAACACCTGCACGTCCGGCACGGAGTGTGTGGCTCGCTTTGGCGTGTGCAGCAATCGGGATCAGGGTTGCACGTTCAGCAGCGACTGTCCGCCGGGTGGTATATGCGGCACCGCAGGAACCTGCGAGGCGGGCGTTTGTGCCCCGCTGGATGCATGTGGTGTGGGCGCCTGCTGTAGCGCGTTGGGCGTCTGCTCGTCGAACACCGCGTCGGGATGCTCCGGCGTTGGCGGAACCTACCTGGGGCTGGGAACGACCTGCGAGCCCAACTGCTGTCCGCAGCCATATGATCTGGTCGCGGATCCAGGCGGCGATGCGAACCTGTATGACAATGACTGTACCGACGGAAAGTGCTGGACCGGCGCCGACGATTGCCCCGATGCGCTCATTCCTCCCAGCCACGTCGTCCCCGCCTTGGTGCCGGGCGACGACCCGTTCGTGATTACGATCTCCGGAAACGACGCCTTCGCGACCAGTACGGACGCGGATCCGGACGCCTTCCACGGGGCCGCCACGTCGGTCTTTTCCGATAGAGGTTGGTGGGAGCGATTCACGCTCACGGGCCAGTGCACGCGCGTTCGCCTCGATCTGTGCTGTTCGACGCCGACGCAGTTCGCCAACCACCCCTACATGGTCGTGGGCTGCGATCCCTCGACGCTGGTCACGTCGTCGCCCGATCCCTATCCGGACGAGCAACTGACCGTGGACCGCGGTCTTCCGTTCTGCGAGGAAGACAACATGTGGGTCAACTTCGGGCTTGTCGGTCCCGGAACCTATTCTTATTGCACGGTTTCCGATCTTGAGTCGACCACGGGTCCATACCAGATTCACGTCGTCGCCGAGGCGTGTCCCGAGTCGGCCTGCTGCAAGCCGGACGGAAGCTGCATCGACGGCGTCAACCAGTTGCAATGCAACGGGCTCGGCGGCATTTTCCTTGCCCAGCCGCAGCAATATCCGGCCACGCCGCTTTGCTCGGGGGACCCCGGCATCTGCGCGACCGGTTCGTGCTGCACCGGCCCCGGCAAATGCAAAGATGACGTACTGGGCGTTTTGGTTAATCGCGACACCTGCATCAACACCCTGGGCGGCAGTCGCTACCTGGGTGGAATCCGTTGCTTCGGCGGTACCTGTGCGGATGACCCGGTAATCTCGTGCGCCAACGCGGGGGATTGCCCGACCGGCGCTTGCATTGCCGGCGGGTCCAACCCCACCCGTTCTCTGGCTCAGGAGAACCCCTGCCCGATTTGCGAGGCCCAGTTGCCGGGGCAGTGCCACCTCTACGACGGCAACGTCCAGAGTTCGTTCTCCGACCTGAACTACAGTTCGGGTATCGTCTCGGCTGACGATTTCATCGCCGGAGCGGGCCTCACGCAGATCAACAAGGTCTGCGTGACCGGCGCGTACTACACCAAGAACAAGGACGCGGTGATCAAGGATTGTGCTGAGGCAGTCACGACGGATCGTTTCCGGGTCCGTGTGCTGCGGCTGGATGGCGGCGGGCTGCCCAATCGAAATGACGTCGTCGGAAGCGCGACGGCCACTTCGGAACGGGAGAAGCTCCCCGGTGAGCCTACGAGCTACGTCGCGACCATCATCTACGGGTTCCAGTTGACCTTGACCTCGCCGATCACCGGTCTGGTGCCAGGCGAAACCTATTGGCTCGAAGTGGCCAACAACATCCCGGATGCCGCGGAGTGCGTTTGGTTGTGGATGGCCCAGACGGACAACGCACCGGGCAACCACTACTCGATGGCCGGTTCCGACGCCACGGGATACACCGCCGGCGGTCATCGCAAGCAGGACTTGGCCTGGTGCATCGACGGGCAGATGTCAGACCCGCCGACGCCGTTGCGTCCAGGCTGCGACTGCGGCGGAACGTGTCTCTCCGAGACTCCGGCCGCAGCGATCACCAGTCTTGACGACTGGAACCAAAACGCCGTCACGGCCGGCGTTCCGAATACCTGCAACCTGAACTTCTTCTGTCCGGTCAGCAGCATTCCGGAAAACGACCTGTGCACCAATGCCAAGCAGGTCGGCGTCGGTCTGCACGGCTTCTCGTTGAACTGTGCGGCCACCGACGGTTTGGGCTCCGAGCCGACGGACACCAGCGGGAACGACGAGCCGGCTCCGTACGACGTGTGGTACACCTTCAAGGCGCGGCAGAATTGCGTACTCCGCGTCGACGGGTGTGCGTCGGGCAATGGTGCGACCACGGGCATGGACCTGATGATCGGCGTTTACGGCGTAGATCGAACCGGTACGACGACCTGTCCGTGTCCGACGACCTCGACGGTCGCGGAAGCAACGCGAATGATCCCCATCGGATATGGGGATTTCGGACAGTGCGGAACCCGCGGTTGCGTGGGCGACGACCAGTGCTTCCCGGGCGCCGCAGCGGCGAACGGTCCGGCCGTCGTTTCGGTCGATGCCATTGCCGGCGCCTGCTATACGATCCGCGTCATGACCTGGGGCGGGCAGCGTGGCTACGGCATTCTGGACATCAGTTGTGGTGAACCGGTTTGCGGTGACGATGCGGCCCAGGCCTCGCTCGGCGAGGTATGCGACGGCGTCGACGACATAGCCTGTCCGGGCGGATGCAATCCGCCGGGCGATCCGAATGAGTGCAAATGCTCTACCCCGGTTTGCCCGAACGGAATCCGCGAGGGCGCCGAGGAATGCGACGGAGCCGACGCAACCGACTGTCCGGGGCTGTGTCAGCCGGATTGCACCTGCGGCTCCAACTGCGGCAACAACTTCGCGGAGCCGGACGAGGATTGCGACGGCACCGACTCGGCGGACTGCCCAACCCGTTGCCTTGGCAATTGCACCTGCCCACCGAAGGTTTGCGGCAATAACTTTGTTGACCCCGGTGAGGAGTGCGACGGGACCGACAACGCGAACTGCGGCGGCTTTGGCTGCCGTGGTGTGAACGATCCCGCGGGCGAGTGCACCTGCAAGTGCGGACTTGTTGCTACCGCTCCGATGACGCCGGAGCTGGCCTTACCCGATCCCAACGACCTGATCCCCAACGCGACGGGCACGAAGGAACGCTACATCTCCTTCAGCTTGGACATGGCCGACGCGGGCAAGGACACCGCGCTGCGGGTGAAGCTTACCTCGCTGCACCAGCCGGCTGCCCCGGTTCCGCCGGGAACGCCGAGCTTCGCGACCTTCCAGGGTCAGTACCGCTACGTCAATCTTCTGGGTACGGGAACCTGTCCGGACTCGGCGGTTCGCGTCACCACGGTGATGTGCGCCGTGCTGTCCTGCACCCCGGAGTATCGTGACTGGACGACGCTGCTTGCCGGCAAGTCGCTGCACGTGACCGGAGCGGAGATCGTTCCGGACTCGACGTACGATGTGTCCCACCTGGCGGCAAGTTGTGCGGGCACGGAGGCGAGTTGTGCGGGTGCTTCGGTGGAGCTGGCGGTGAAGACGGCTCGTTGGGGCAACGTGGACGGCAGCGGAACCAACGCGGCCGCGGACGTGAACGTGACCGACATCACCACGGTGGTGAACAAGGTGAAGGACCTGGCGTCTGGAACGGTGATCAAGCCACGAGCGCAGGTTCAGCCGCAAATCCCGGTGACCACGTCCAACGTGAACGTGTTGGACATTGCCAACACGGTGGACGCGGTGAAGTTCAAGGCTTATCCGTTTACGATGTCGAACTGTCCGTAAGGATGTTGATATGACCCCATGCGGGGCGGGCGGACCACCGCCCGCCCCCTTGGGCTCGCGATTCAAGAGGGTCGGATTGGATATTGCTGAAGCTGTGTTTCCAGCGCTGGAGAACCGGGATTGGCGGGAGCAATGGGAGGATGAAAGGGCGGGTGAACCGATCCATCCGTTCTCGCGTCGGCTTTCTGATTCTGGTTGAAAGATCGGTTGAGAAGGCAAGGAACGAGCTTCATTTAGTACCATCGTAAGTGACTTGGGACATGGGAACGTTTCCCTTTTTGGAGGCAAGGAAAATGAAGAAGGCAGGCAGTACTTGTACCTGGCGTCCAGTGATGGGCGCCCTTGTGGTCGGCGCGCTGGCGTTTGCCGTTGGCGCGCAGGGCGGACCGCGCGTGACCGACGACGGCGCCGCCCGCACGAAGCAGAGGACGAAATCAGAGACGGCTCGGCTGGTCACCGGGTCGGCGGAGAACCTCAATGTCGTAGCCGGTTCAGGCGCAGGGACGATGGAAATGAAGTTGACGCCCGTCGCCTCGCACCCCGGTGGTCCGTATCCGACCGGCGGGGCGTACGGCGCCGGCGACATTTCCGGACAGGTTTTGACCGTGACAGGAGGCGGATTCCCCTCGTTCTGGAACGTCCAGATGCGAAATTGGGCTCCGTCGGGACAGCGCCTTCGTTCGTGGCAAGGGCGTATCGACGCCATGAGCTACATGAGCGGTACGGGCACCCCGTTGACGATGAACACGACGACCGTCGGCGCCAATAACGCGGCGTGCGTCATTGCGATGGGCGAGGGTGGGGCCAAGGCTTCCGGTGGGTTCTGCAACGCCGGCTGGGTGAACACCACCCGTTCGGACGGCGTGTTCAAGGACCAGGCTGATCCATCCGGTTGCGGCCTTGGTGCTTGGGACGTTGGTTTGGCTAGCCCGGTTGGCCCGTTGTTCTTTGCAACGACCAACCCCGGCGATCCGGCCATCGGCGACATCTGCGCTCAGGTGGACAATGGTCTGTTGTACTACGGCGGTACGCTTTCGATGAGCGTTCCGGGCGGAGCGAAGGGTACCTATACGCTGACGTTCGTGGACGAAGAAACGTTCGCGGCGGACGATACCCAGCCGGTCGCCCTACCCATAGGCATCCTGGATGAGGTTGCCGGCGTGCTGGTGATCCAAACCGGCTCGTGCTGCTATGACCTCGGAACGGAGAGCTGCACCAACGATCTGACGCTGGCCGAGTGCAACGACCTGCCGACTTCGAACACCCACGTGTTCCGTCCGGGCGAGGCGTGCGGTCTGCGGCCTTGTGGTTGCACGGAAGCCTCTCACTGCTTCGAGTCGCCAACCGACGACAAGTGCACCACGGATACCTGCGTGAATTTCGTTTGTAACCGCAGTAACAAGACGGGCTGGGACACCGCGACGCAGTGCTGCGACGCGGGCTCCGGCGCCATCTGCACGCCGGTCGATCCGAACGTTTGTGCGAATCAGGCTTGCAGCATCCTGCCGAACCGCGGCGTCTGCGAGACGACCAACGTTCCGGCCGGCGATCCCTGCAAGGGCGAGGGCGATGAGAACCCGTGCACGATGCACGACGAATGCGACGGGAACGGTGCGGCCAATTCCTGCGCCGGAACCGACGTGAACGGCGCGGCTCTCACGTGCGTGGACGATGCCGATTGCCAGGCGCAGACGGGCCTGACGGCTCCGACGTGCGTCAGTGGTGTGTGTGATTGCTCGTTGCAGCCGGACCTGACGATCGAAATCACTCCGAGCGGCAAGACGACCGACAACTGCTTCGACGGCGATGCCAAGGTCACCGCGACGGTGCACGTGGCTGCGGCGACGGCGGCGGTCAACGGTGGTCAGTTCCTGATCTCCTATGATCCGAGCTGCTTGGACTACAACAGCGCCGCGGGCGTCGATCCTTACACCGACGTGGTGTTTGGTCCGATCGTCAACGAGGCTGCGGGAACGGTTTTCGTCGTCGTCGGCACGGGATTCGGCAACGGCGATGGTCCGGCGGGCAACGCGGACATGCTCTCGCTCAGCTTCAGCAAGAAGGGCGATTGCAACTCGTGCAGCATCTGCTTCGCCAGCAACAATCCGCAGAACACCTACCTGGCGGACAGCACTGGTCAGCGGATCACGGTCACCCCGATTTGCAGTGACTCGATCCTGGCCAACAGCGACATCGACATCAGCACTCCGCCGACGACGAAGGTCAACGCGGATTGCGATCAGCCGACCGCTGTGGTGACGTGGGGACGGCCGACGGCGTCGGATAGCTGCGGCAGCGCGACCGTGACCTGCTCGGCCGAGCATCAGTCCGGTCTGGATCTGTCGGGTCTGGCGTACACCGGCGGCGAGTTGCCGATCGGTCTCACCAACTTCTGCTGCACCGCCGCATCCAGTTACGTTTGCAGCGACGGGTGGACGAAGTGCTGGACGGTTGATGTCAACGACGAGGTGAGCTTAGACGTCGAGATCGGCCTGTCGCCGACCTCGCAGAGCAAGCCGGCTGACGACCTGACCCGTTGCATCAAGTTCACGCTCTATCCGAACACGATCCAGGAACCGTTCCGGTTCGAGACCGACATCACGTTCGGTGGGATCTTCGACTTCGTCGGAAAGAGCAAGGATAAGATCAAGGTTCCCAGCGCCGGTCAGTGGGATTGCATCACGGCGTGGGATCAGCGGCACACGTTGCGCAGCTGCTACCTGTTCGGCGCGGGCGACTGTGCCGGCGGGCGGCTCCATGCCAGCTTCAAGGGCGACCCGGCGTTCGGCGGCAACTGGCTGATCGGCGGTAACCTGGACGGCTGGAAGAAGAACGTGGACGGTTCTTCGCCGAGCTTGTTCGTCATCGACGTGCTCGACTATGCGACGTTCCTGTCGCAGTGGGGCGCCGACTACGGCAGCGGCGACACGCCGTGCGGCACGGCGTCGGGTGCGAACGCGGACATCAACGGCGACGGTGTCGTCGACCTCGAAGACTACGCGTTCATCAACAACAACTTCCTCACTTCGGCGAAGTTGTGCTGTGGCGTTCAGGGTCTTCCGGCGTCGGATCAGCCGGCGCAGATCGTTCCGATCACCGACATTTCCGTCCGCGAACTTCGCGAACACGGAATGGGTGACCTGGCGGTCGGCGATCTGAACGGCGACGGTCGGTTGAACGTCGAGGACATGAACCTGTTCATGCAGGGCGAGCGTCCGGTGGTGAAGGATACTCGTGGTTCTCGCAAGACGTCGGGCACGCGGTAAGACTCGTGTTCGGCGAAACCTGAAGGCGGGTGACCGTCTTTAGGACGCGGTAAACAACGGAGCGGCGTAGGTGGAGTGATCCCCTACGCCGCTCTTTGCTTTCCCTCTCGTCGTGGAGTGGTCCCCCGGTGCGGCTCCCAATCTCTTGGCGAGCGGGCTCCCGACGCGAGCGTTTCCGGCGGTTCCGGCGTTCTCAAGGCGTGCGTCCAATAAACCGACAGATTCGTAGCGCCTGACGCCGCGGGACGTAAAGGATTCTCCGCGCGCGGGCGACGCCGGCTGCATCCATGAAGGTACTCTTCCTTGGTGAACGCGACGACGGGCTAAGCGTGTCGTCGCAACATGCGTTGGCGCTGGCCTCGTCCGGTGTCGGGGTCGGCTTCGCCGACGGTTCCTCCGCGGAGGTGGTGAAGCCCGACGTCGTGCACCTGGTCCATTGCCCCGATGGAGGAGGCGACATGGTCAGGGCGGTGGCACGACATCGCCTCGGTGGCGTGCCGGTCGTTCGGTGCTGGACGGGGCGGGACGTTCTCTGGACCCGGTACCACGCTCCGTCGGCGGATGCGGCGCGGACGCTGGTGAGACTCGGCGTTCGTCAGTTCTGCCGGACGCCCGCGCAGGTCGAGGTGCTGCGGGGGTTGGAAGTTCCGGCGGAAGTGGGTCCGATCGTCAGTCCAAACCTAACCAGCGCCAGCGAACCGGAGCCGCTTCCGGCGACGTTCACGGTTCTGGTCCATCTGCCGGTCGGTCGTCGAAGCTTTCACGGCGGGGCGCTGATCGACGCTTTGATTGGGCGATTCCCGGCCTTCAGGTTCCTGGTTCTGGGCGATGAGGTCACGGACTATTCGAGCCGCAAGAACGTGGAGGTTCTTGGACGGCTTGACGACGTTGGTCGGGCCATCCGGCGGACGACGGTCACGGTGTCCGCGCGGTTAGACGGATCGCTGTCGCGGTTGGGCCTTGAGTCGCTCTCGCATGGCCGGCACGTGCTTTCAACGTGTCCATGGCCGAACTTCCTTCACGTCCGCAGCGAGGCTGAATTCGCCAAGGCGTTGACGATGATGCGGCTGAATCCGTCTTTCAACCTTGAGGGGCGCGAGGCGGTGTGCCGTGAGTACGATCTGCGCGTCGGTGTTCGGGCGTTGACGCAATTGCTTCAGACATGCATCGACGAAAACCGGGGGGTCGGCAGCCTGGGGCAGCGGTGGTTGGGGGCGGCCTCCACCTGGTGCATCAGCGGACTTCTCGGGGAAAAGCGAGTGCCGCGGCCCGATCCGAACACACTTCCTTCGGAGGCGGAGGCGTTTCGGGCGTTGCTGGAAGACGGGCTTGGCGAGCCGGTGGGCGCGGAGGTAGGCGAATGAGAGTCCGCCCGAGCAACGGCGCGGCGTGGCGCGTGGTGGTCGTCGGGCCGGACGAGTCCCACGTCGGCGGAATGAGCAGTGTCGCCCAGCAGACGCTGCGAATTGATCTTGGCGAACGATTTACGAGGACGTACCTTCCGTTCACCCATTCGAACCGTGAGCGGGAGTCCCTGGCGCTGCGCCTCTTACGCCACGTGGTGCAGAGCGTGCGCGTGTGGCGCGCCGGTCACGGAGGGTCCAACGTCATTGTCCATTTGCACACGTGCAGCGGATTTACGTTTTATCGAAGCCTGGCAGACGTGCTGCTTGCCAAGGCGGCGGGGGGGCGGACGATCCTACACGTGCACGGAGCGGCCTTCGACCGTTTCTATGATGAGTCGGGACGGATCGGGCGATGGATGATTCGCTCCGGGCTGGCAAGCGCCGACCGCGTGGTGGCGCTTTCGGCGGGATGGCGGCGCAAGCTTCTGGCGATGGCGTCCGGGGCCAACGTGGTGGTGATTGAAAACGCCGTCGCCGAACCATCGGTTGGGAACAGGGCGGAGGCGTCGGGCGTGTGCCGATTTCTGGTGCTGTCGCGAATGGATGCCTGGAAGGGCATCGACGACGTGCTCGACGCGTGCCTTGAACTGCGTCGTAGGCGGGCGAGGTTTCACCTGACGTTGGCAGGCCCGCCCGGAACGGCGGGGGGGGCCGCCGAACTGACGGAAAAGATTCAGGCCAGAAATCTCGCGGGGTTCGTGGAGTACGTGGGTACGGTTGTCGGTAAGGAAAAGGAAGTCTTGCTGCGGCGCGCCGACGTTTTCGTGCTGCCGAGTCACCACGAGGGCATGCCGATTTCCTTGCTGGAGGCGCTCTCGCATGGTCTGGCGGTGGTGGCGACGACCGTCGGGGCGGTTCCGGAGGTGGTCGATCCTCCGCGCGAGGGATTGCTTGTGCCGCCGCATGAGCCGGCCAGGCTGGCCGACGCCATGGGAAAATTGCTCGCCGACGAGGCGCTCCGCAGGGCGATGGGAACTCGCGCCCGGGGCGCGGCGGTGACGCGGTTTTCGGAGCGGCGACTGCGGCAGGATCTCACGACGTTGTACGACGATTTGACGCGCTCGTCGGAAGCGGAGATGGCTTCGACCGAAGGAAGCGAACCGAATTGGAGAGTCGGGGGTCCGCCGGTCTTCGGCGTTCAAACCTGAATATGCCGCTACGGCGCCGTGCCTGTGCGACGGTCTCTACGCAGTGACGATCGCGAGGAATCGACGAACCCGAACGATGAGGTCACGAATCATGTCGCGGCCGCTCCCCGATAGGATTGAGGCTTTTGTCGCATTGCTGACGAGCAGCGGCATGGGTTCTCCGCTCGCTGACCGGGGCGGGGGTACATGAGCCAAACCGCGGGGCTGCCTCGCCGTGGGTCAACGGCGTGCCGTCGCGGGGACCGGCGTGGGTTCGTCGAGTACTTCCCTGCCGCTGGCGGAGTTGATGTGCGCGGCTTGCGGGGCGACCTTGCGATAGCCCAGGTACTGAATGATCTCGAACACCTCGGACCAACTTGGGAAGGGGCGTTCGTTGATGCGTTTGTATTCGTCGACGGCCATGATGAATTCAAGGAGTTCGCCGGTGATTTCGCCTTCCTCGGCGGCGCGTCGCACCTCTCCCCGTCGGCGTCCTGGTCCGCGACGGCGGTCCATGCCGACTCGGCGGTCGGTCTCATCGACCCGTCGATCTGTTTCGAGGATTTCCCTACGATCCGGTCCGTTGTAGTCGTTGGACATGCCCTGCCCATCGGTAGGGGCTGGGTTCGGCTAAACATCGGCCTAGGACCGCCAATCCGTTCGTATGGGGTAGGCCGGAGTTGGTCTTATCGGGCATTCGTTGTCGGAGGGATCGTGAGACGAAAGAATCGGCGGAGAGGACTATTCGTCCTCCTCCTCGGCCTCGTCTTCCTCCTCGTCTTCGAACTCGTCGGCGTCGTCGGGGAAGAACTCGTCTTCCTCGTCTTCCTCGTCGTCCCAGTCGTCACCCTCGTCGCTCTCTTCGTCCCAAGCACAACGGGTTTCGGCGGCGAAGCCGGCCAACAGCTCGCTGGCGCGTTCGTGATCGGCGTCAGGAACCAGCACCGGGGTTCCGATTGTTGTCTTCCGGACGGGGCCGACGGCGTTGATTTCGCCGATTTCAGCCAGGATGCCGGCCTCGGAGAGGGCGTCGCAGTAGCGGACGGCCTCGTCACGATCGCGGGCAAAAACCACGCGGGTTCTTCCGCTGCCCTGGGCCGCGGGATCCAGAGGTTCGCAAGCTTCTTCGCTGTTGTTGGTCCAACTCATGGCTATTGCACTCGCCTCAATCTGAACGCACCGGACGCGCCGCGGAGGTCCACCGGCACGCCCGAAGCCCTCGCGGAACACCCCGTCCGCGCTGTTCGCCTGATTGCAAAGGCGGGCAGAGTCTAGCCCGCTCCAATCGAACGTCAAGAGAATAATCAATGTGATTTACGCAATTCTGAAGACCAGGGGATTCTTGAGGTTTAGGGTCCGTGGGCACTCCCCAATGAGTCCGAAATCCCCTTGCAGGCGGATTGTGAACCGTGCTAGGGCGCCTTCCGGAGCAGGGTGACGTGCGTTACCCGATCTTGGCGGTATGATCGGTGTTCGACGAACGGCCAACTACCGCTCGGCGCCGAAGCTGCGGCGCTTGGGGCAAAGAATGGCTCAAGAATCTCTTCCGGTGTTGACTCAACAGTAACCAGGTGCCACGCATCGAAATTGGGGCCTAGGATTATGGCGCAACCGCACTCCCAACCACCAAGCCAGGCATCCACGGAAATCGTCGAAACGGGGTCCACGCCGTTTCCCCCGGCGACCGCGTCCGCGGGCGGACCCGTGGAGACCGCCCCGTCGGCGGAGACCGAGCTTTGGGCCGGGCGGATCACCTGGAAGCACTTTGCCGCGAGGATCGGGTGGTGTGCGGCGGGGAACGTCGCCTTCGCGGTGATTGTGGTGATGATTGCGAAGCGGACCGACTGGCTCACCGCCGGTCGAGGGTGGTTGATCTTCCTTGGAGCGCTGGCCGTTTCCGGCGGATTCGTGGGCTTCCGCATCGGGCTGGTGATCTTGTCGGTCCGGTATCGGCTGACATCGCAGAGGCTGTTCATTGAGCGGGGGATCCTCAGCCGGACCACCGACCAGACCGAGCTGATCCGCGTGGATGACGTTCGCTTTCATCAATCGCTTTGGGGTCGCATGTTGAACGTTGGAACGGTGACGCTGTTGACCACCGATGCGACGGACCGGGAGGTGGTGATCGCGGGAATCGCGAGGCCGCAAGAGATCGTGGAGCTGGTGCGCGCCCGCATGCGGACCCTTCGCGGCAAGACGGTCTACGTCGAGAACATTTGAAGCTGTCGAGTGCAACGGCGATCGGCGTTCGCGGCGTTGCCTTCCAGATCCAAGAGAAATTGTTTTCGCCAGAGTCCTCCGCCGTAGCCGCAGAGCGTTCCGTTGTCCCGAACGACGCGGTGACAAGGGATCAGGATGGCGAGTCGATTATCCCCGTTGGCCCGGGCGACGGCGCGGCAGGCAGTAGGCTGGCCGATTGCTCGCGCGAGGTCGCGGTAGGACCAGGTGGTTCCGCAGGGAATCTCGCAAAGTTTGGCCCACACCTTCATCTGGAAGTTCGTACCGAGTGGGTGGCAAGCCACGGGAAAATCCTGTCGTTTGCCGGCGAAATATTCATTCAGTTCTACTCGTAGCTGCCTCAGAAAAGGGTTTGTCCCGGGAACGAAGACTCCTCCTCCGGTGCGTCGTCGGAGCATGGCGATTTGCCTGGGTAACGCCCGCCGGTCGGCGAACTCGAGGAGGCAGAGGCCGCGGTCACCTGCGGCGGCGAGCATGGGTCCGATGGGCGTCGGAATCGTCGTGGTCTGGATCAATTGAACGTGGTCGCACTTTCCAGGGGTTGTACCGAACGTCTTTTCGAAGGCCGCACGGAAGCCGCTGGGGGAGTCGTAGCCCAAATCGTACGCGACGTGGAGGGGATCATCGCCGCGGCGCAGGAACTCAATCGCCAGCCCCATGCGGGCCATGCGATGATAGGCTTGGAAGGTTAACCCGAAATGCCGCTGAAAATACCGCCGGACGCGGTCGGGATCGGCGCCCATGTCGCGTAAGTTCGTGTTGGTGATTCGCTCCGTAGGGGCCTTCTCCACGCGAGAAAGGAGCGGAACGAGCCAATCCGGTGCTTCGCCGGCGGCGGCGAGGGGGCGGCATCGCTTGCAGGGTCGAAAGCCGGCCCGCAGGCAGTCACGAATCGTGGCGTGGTAGTCCACATTGCATGGAAGGGGTTTTCTGGCCGGGCACGAGGGGCGGCAGAAGATTCCGGTGGAACGCACGCAGACGTAGAAGAGTCCGTCGTACGACGCGTTGCGGGCGAAGGTCGCCCGCTCCATTTCGGTTTTGCTGGGAAGTTGTTGTAACATGATCAAAGCGTACCACGGCCCTGACGGTTGTTTCTACCGATTTTTCGACGTCGAACTCGGCGCCGGGGCGGGACCGGACGTAAAAGGCATCACGGGCAGAATTGATCCACACCCACCTTACCCGCGCAAGGCGTCGGGGTTAAGGAACCCAAGATCGGGCGTGGTAAACAGGCCGTCCCTTCGGATGCGCTGCTCGTCGAACCAGATCTCCCCACCGCCGTGGGCGGCGTCCTGCAGGCACACCAAGTCCCAGTGGATGCAGCTTCGGTTTCCGTTGTCGGCGTTTTCGTAGGCTTGGCCTGGAGTGAAGTGGAACGAGCCGGCGATCTTCTCGTCGAAGAGGACGTCGAGCATCGGCTCGGTGACGTAGGGATTGAAGCCGATGGCGAACTCGCCGACGTAGCGGGCGCCGTCGTCGCTGTCGAGCACCTTCTCGAGGTGCACGGTGTTGCTGCTTTCGGCGGCGACGACTTTGCCATCTCGGAAAGTCAAGCGCACGCGGTCGTGGACCGTCCCCTGATAGATCGTCCGGGCGTTGAAAGTGACCTGGCCGTTGACGCTGTTCCGCACCGGCGAGGTGTAGACTTCACCGTCGGGGATGTTGAGCTTTCCGTCGCAGGCGATTGCGGGGACGCCCTTGATCGAGAAGGTCAGGTCCGTTCCCGGTCCGACGATGCGGACCCTGTCTGTTTTGTTCATTCGCTCTACGAGCGGCTGCATTGCCCTGCCCATGCGGGCGTAGTCCATCGTGCAGACGTCGAAGTAGAAATTCTCAAACGCTTCGGTGCTCTTGCCGGCGAGTTGAGCCATCGACGGATGCGGCCAACGAAGAACCACCCAGCGGGTCTTGGGGACGCGGATGTCCTGGTGAACTCGCTTCCAGACCGTGTTCTGATAGAGGCGGTGGGAATCGGGCGGAACGTCGGAAAGTTCGGACACGTTGGCGCTGCCGCGGACGCCGATGTAGGCCTGGACCTTGGACATGCGAAGCGCCTCGACGTCGGCAATCAGGTTCATTTGCCCCTCGGACGAATGGACCATCAGTGCCCGCAGGACGGCGTTGCTCTTGAGCGTGACCAGCGGGTCGGCCCCGGATCTTCGCGCGACGCGGACGAGTTCACAGGTAAACTCGTGGGGGACGTCGATGGCTTCGATGAGGACTTTCTCCCCCGGCTGCATGGCCGTCGAGTAGTTGATCAGAACCTCGGCCAACTTTGTCCAGCGTGGGTCAAGCATCCCGGAGTCCTCCTCGTCAACCGGGCCGGGTGAGGCGGAAGATGCGTCCGTCGATGCGGCGATCGGGGGTCATCTGTGCGACGCCCGAGAGTACCTCGACGGCAAATCCGGCGTTCTCGGCCAGGGTGGGAAACCGATCCGCTGCCCCGCGATGAGGGTCGGCAAAGAGCGCTTCGCCGTTGTCGGCCAGCAAACTCTCGACGCAGCGGAGGATGGGTTCGTGGTCGGACACCTGGTAGAGGACGTCACCCCCAAGGACACGGTCAAACCGACGCTTTTCGGGGGGACGGTGCCAGTCCAATGTTTCGAAGCGGGCGACCTGGATGCCGTTGAGTCCGGCGTTGTATCGGGAAAACCGCAGGGCGTCGTCGTCGTTGTCGGTGGCGGTGACGTCCCAGCCGAGGCGCGTAGCGACGATGGCGAGCAGGCCCAGGCCGCAGCCCAGATCGACTGCGGAACGACCACGTCCAGGCTCTGCTTCGGAAAGGTGCGTTGCGAGTATGACCGCGCCGGGCCAAAGCTCCATGCCGTAGGGAGCCACGTCCTTCTCGACGAAACGCTGCCCGTAGTCCCACAATTGCAGCAGGTCGGCGGCGTCCTTCAGGGCGGCGATCTCATAGACGTGTCCACCGATGTCTACGTACCGCCGATCGACGAGCACGCCGTGGAAGTAGGCGGCGCCGCCCTCGCCCCAGGTGAATCGTGGAATCAGATCGTTCATGTTCTCATCCTGGGTTCTGTTTGGTAAGCATCGGCTACTGCACGCCGTGCATCATGGACTTCACCTTACGAACGACGAGGAAGCAGACGAAGGAGACGACCATCAGTGAGCCGCCGATGCGCGTGAAGTACGTGCCGGGGTCGATACTGCCGTAAACCTCGCCAAGCTGCCCGGCGGTGTAGTTGCCGAAAAAAGACGTAAGGTGCCACATACCCATCATCATTGTTCCGTAGGCAGCCGGAGCGAGCTTGCTGACCATGGACAAGCCGACGGGCGAAAGGCACAGCTCGCCAAGCGTGCAAAGAACATAGAACCAGAGAAGCCACGACGGGCTGACCTTAAACTTGGCCGATTCGACAAAGAGCTTGTTGAGCGCGTCCCGAAACGCGGGATCGGCGCCGGCGACGAGCAGGCCCTTGTAGTCTCGGTCTGCGAGCTTGACCGTCGCGGAGAGCGTTTTCGAGGTCATGTCGAAACGAACAGCTTTCTCCGGCAAACCGACGTAGCGAAGATCGAACCCGGGTGGAACCGTGTCGAGTTTCACTTGGACGACGAAATCTTTTCCCTTCTCCTTCTCCGCGGCCGCGGAGGCGAGGGCGAGTTCACGAGCGTTCTTGAGATACTCCGGCGAGACGGACGCCCGAAACAGTCGGTCGCGGTCCGTATCGGGTAGCACGCCGGTCATGTTCAATCGCTTCGCATTGCCGTCAAAGAGGATTCGCCCGCCCTGGACCACCTTCGGTTCTTTCTCATCAACCTTGGCGGCTGCGAACCCCTCGGCGCCCTTGTCGTCGGAGAGGTCCGGGGCGTCGCGGAAGATGACCCGCCCGTCCTTATCGGCGACGACGCCGGCGGGGAGGGCGGCCAGGTCGGCGCTGCTGGGCTGGGCCTCATAGCGAATGGACCAGGTCATCAGGGCAAAGGCCATACCTTGAATAAAAACGCCGATGGCCATTTTCGCGGGCGTGGATACGCGTAAGCCGATCCCCGGCAGGAAAACCCATAGCCAGGCGAATACCGGGCCGAGCACGAAAATCGCCAGGGCGTTGATCGACTGGAACCACTCGGTTTTGACCGGGTTCCACAGTTTCCTCCAACCGGTGGGAGCCTTGCCGTTAGAGGGCGCGACCCCTGATTGTTCTGAAGGCGATGATTCCGCCTGCACTTCCGGGTAGATGGAAGGAGGAGGAGGTTCGTCGCTTAGGTACCGATTGGTGGTCTTGTCGGCGTAAATGCTCATCGCGTTGCCGGCCTGCTCGAAAGCACCCCAGAAGAAGATCACGAACAGGCCGAGGATGTAGATGACCATGACGCGATCGCGTACAGCCTTGGATATCTTTCCGAGGATCATCCAACCCATGATGCAGGCGACGCCGCCGCAACCCGTGTACGCAACGATATCGTCGTTCTTGAGAATCCCTTGTCGCACCAGAAGCCAGGGGACGACCAATATGGCGACGAGCAAAAGTGCCATCAAGGTCGGCGCTGCGCGAGAAAGTGCAGGGGAGGCTGAGGGCGTTGTTGCAGCTTCCGCCTCGGAGATATAGTGGCCCGCGGCAGATCTTCCCGCGGGACGTGTAGAAGCGTCGCTTGAAGCTGCGAACTCCATGTCCCGACGAACCACGGGGAGGCCGAGCAGGTAGGTCAGCAGTCCGATGATCATTCCTACGCCGGCGGCGGCGAAACCCGCCTTGAACCCCCAAGCGGTGCTTTCCCTTAACACGGAACAGACCAGCGGGGCAATGAATGCCCCGAGGTTCACGCCCATGTAGAAGATCGTGTAGGCACTGTCGCGTCGAGGATCGTTGGGCGGATAGAGTCGTCCGACCTGGGTGGCCATGTTGGGCTTGAACAGTCCATTGCCGCAGATCAATAACCCAAGCGCGACGTAGAACACCTGCTCGCTGTCGACGGTCATGCAGAACTGACCGATGGCCATTGTCGATGCGCCGAGAATGATGGCCCACTTGTTGCCGAGGTACTTGTCGGCGAGGAAGCCGCCGATCAGCGGGGTGAGGTAGACCAGTGCGGTAAACCATTTGTAGACGCGCGAGGATTGCTCCTGCGGCCACTTGAAGTAGTTGACCATGTAGAGGATGAGCAGGGCCCGCATGCCGTAGTAGTTGAAGCGCTCCCACATCTCGGTGAAGAAAAGAACGAAGAGACCCCTGGGGTGGCCGAGGAGCGTCTTTTGTGGCGGCATCACGACTGAAGTTTGCATAGGTTCGTACTCGCTACCGTCGGTTCATTGGAATTCGTGCCGCCTGTAGCCACGTTTTTGGGGTCGCAGCCGGCGGGTGCAATCCCGCTTCCCATCCGTCATGCAGCGTACCGTTTTATGGCCCGATCCAGCATGGGTAAAAGGACCAGGATCACCATCGCCACCGCCAGGACGGCGAGACTGAGGATCACGAACATTTTCGACGTCGCCGGAAGCTGGCTGATGAATCCGGAGAGTTTGTTCCCCACCGCGGTGGACACGAACCACCCGCCCATCATCAAGCCGACCAATCGCTTCGGAGAGAGTTTCGTAACCAGCGAGAGGCCCATCGGCGAAAGGAACAACTCGCCCGAAGTGACCACAACGTAGAAGACCACCAACCAGAGGAGCGTCACCTTGTCTGCGCCGTTGTCGCCGGAATAGGCCGCGCCAGCCATGAAAAGTAGTGCTACGAAGGTGATGAGCATGCCGTAGAGGAGCTTCCTGGCCGTGCTGATCGCCTTGCCGACTCGAACGCGCCACCCGAAGAACGCGACCACCAGCGGCGTTAGAACGACCACAAAGAACGGGTTCAAGAAACCGGTGATGAGCTCGGCGTTGAGCAATCGGAGGAAGCTTCCCTCCGGGAGACGCGCCGAGGACGCGTGGGCATATACGCTCTTGAACGTCGGCTCGGAGACCGGCGTCACCGGGAAGGTCTTTCCGCCGGCCTGCCGCACCAGCAGCGCCTCGCGCAGCGGCTTGATGGTTTCCGACACCCGAACGGAGATGGTCTCGACGCCATGTGCGTCGCGCGCCGTTCGAATCTCAACCTGGTCGGACGGAAACACTTCGCTGACCAGGAATCTCCACTTGGCATTGAATTCGCCGTCGGTCGGCGCTAGAACCCTCACGTCCGGGTGTTGACTCTGCAACTCCGTAAGCGCTCCTTCGCTGATTCGACGAGCGCCGAACATGGCTTCGACGTTGGGTGGGACCAGCAGCAGCGTTTCTTCACGCGGGCGCGGCAACGACGGATCCGCATTGCCGAAATAGGAAGGCATTGCGTTCTGGCAATAATAGGCCTGCACGGTGTCCGGAACCCACGAGCCTAGTCGGTTCGTGTCTCTCTCGGTAAAGAACGTCATCAGCCCGCCGCTCAGGTGTAGAATCATGAAGAAGGCGCCGCCCGCGAGGTACACCGGGATGAGCGCGGCCAGCCCCGGTTTTTCCTCCGGACCGGCGCGAAACACCAGCGACAGGAAATAAAACATGATTGGGAGCATCCCAACCAGGAACCCGAACGTGATGGGCCCCAGGGTTGAGGTAATCGCGGGGATCCGCCCGCCGACGACGTATCCGATCACTCCGAACGCCGCCGCGGGAACGAGAATGGTGAGAACCACTTTCCCCAGGCCTGCGTCGCGCGGATCGACCTGAGGTCGCCGGTCGGCGGAGGCGAGTTTCTTCCAGTTGAACGTCAGGATGGTGACGCCCAGCAACAACCCCACGCCGGCGCCGACAAAAGCGGTGTTGAAACTCCACTCATTCCGAAGGGGCGCGGACATCAGCGCCGAAAGCGATGCACCGATGTTGATGCCCATGTAGAAGATGTTGAACCCCGTATCGCGCTTGGCATCGCCCGGCGCGTACAGATTTCCGACCATGGCCGAGATGTTGGGTTTGAACAGCCCGTTGCCCACGCAAAGAAGCGTGAGACCGGTGTAGAACGTGGTCAGGCTCCGAACGCCGAGGCAAAAAAAGCCGGACGCGAGGAAAAGCCCGCCGATGAATACGGACAGTCTGTACCCAAGGTACCGATCGGCGATCATTCCACCGAGGAAAGGCGTAAAGTACACGAAGGCCATGTACGTCCCGTAGACCTCGGCGGCGTGCGAAACCGACATGCCCAGACCGCCGCGCTCGGTATCCGTCGCATAGAGAACGAGGATGCCAAGCATGAGATAAAACGCCAGACGCTCCCACATCTCCGTGAAAAAGAGGACGAAGAGTCCTTTGGGATGTCCGAGGATACCCCCGCTGCCGTGGGTCGACACTGATTGACCTCCGCGTAAGGGTGCGACTGCGCTCACCCGCGCCGAGCGGGCGCACGGAACGACTCTACATGCGGCCGGGGATTACGCCCGGCCCGAAATATCGACGATGAGTCTAGCCGAAATCGTTCGCAGCGGACAATAGAGCAAGGCGTTGGGGGCCGGTGATTCAGTTTCCCCAGCTTGACCCCCCAGCGCAACGTGGCCAAGATGAGCAAACGTCCGTCGTCGGCGGGCACGAAGTCGTTGGAGCGGTGTCCGAGTGGCTGAAGGGACCGCACTGGAAATGCGGTGTGCGGGAAACTGCACCGAGGGTTCGAATCCCTCCCGCTCCGTTTCTTTTCGTCGGACCGAGGTTTCCGTCGCCGGTCGCTTCAGCGATCGCCCCCTGCCGGTCAATCCGGGTCGGCGGGCAAGGGGAACTCTGCGCGACGTTCAAAGGCCACGACTGAACCCGACTCAGCCAGGACACGGTAGGCGGGGTCCGCGGCGAACTCGTCGCCGCGCGACGGCAGGTCCGACGGATCCCAGCGGTCGCCGCGGTCAATGATGACGTAGTTCGCGGGCAGGGGTCGCTTGCCGGTGTAAAGTCGGCGGTAGTCCGTGAAGTGGGCGGCTACGCGTTCGGTGGCCAGGATCGCGTTCGTCCGGGGAAGCTCCGCTCGCAATTTCTCGACGAACGCAAGCCGCGGGTCCGGGCGTTGCAGCGTCTGGTCGGCCCGATAGACCTCGTACGATTTGCTAAGCGGCGAGAAGCCGTACAGGTAGTGCCCCCAGCCGGCGCAGATGAACAGCGTCCAGGCGCCGGCTCGGCACAGCCGAGCGGGCGCGACTCGATCGGTGGTCATCAACCAGCGGAGCGACGATGACAGCCGGCAGGATGAGGCGGCGAAGCGTTCGAGAACCGCGGTGCCGGGGGCGGTCATGCGCGACCTTCGCCCGACGTCCAATGCAGCGACGCCGGCCATGAACAGGACCGGCAAGACGGTGGCCTGGTACCAGAACTTAATGCTCAGCCAATCCGGATTGTCCAACAGCAGCAGCAGCGCCGCCGTGGGAAGAACCATCACCAACATTCGCCATCGACAAAGCGGCAGAAGGGCCATCGGAACCAGCAGCATGAGCAGAAAGTAGAGCCCCTCGACGCGCAGGAGCCGCCTGAAGAACAACTCCGGCTTGGCGAGCGCCGACTGAAAAAGTTCCGTGAACGTTCCGCCGAGCTGTCCGAAAAGCTCCAGCCGCTCGTAATGCCCAGCGGCCGCAAAGTGCGGAATCACGAGCTGCGTCACGACAGCCAAGTACGCGATCGACCCGATCGCCAGGATCGCGCCGGTCCATCGACGCGGCGAAAACAGCAGGAAGTACAGGCCCAAGCCGAAGGTCATCGCGGCGGTGGTCTCCTGGCAAAGGAGAACCGCGGCGATCAACACCCAGCAGGTCCGCCATCGCTGACGGATGACGCAGACCATCAACCAGGCGAGCAACGGGATCACCACGTAGACCCACTGGAACCCGTAGGTGTTCGAATAGATCATTCGGCCCACGGATGGCAGCAGCAGCCAGGCGAGGGCGGAGAGGAATCCCACGGCCACGGATCCCGAAACTCGCCGCGCGAAGTAATACCCGATCAACGCCGGAACGTGCAGGACGAACGCGCCGAGAACCATGAGATATTTCGGCGAGGGCCACAACGCGTAACCCGGAACCAGAACGTACAACAGCGGCGAGAAATGCCACCCTAATCTCGTGTTGGCGAAGGTGTCCGATCGCAGTCCGCGTCCCAACAGGGCGTTCTTGAGCTCCTCCGCGTAGTGGCCGACGTCCGAATGACCGAGCATAAAATGCTCGAAGAAGTTGATCTGGATTCGCGTGTGGACCCAGGTCAGCACGCCGACAAGAACCACGAGTGTCATCAGGGCAACGACGTGCGCGCGAGGGCGGGCGGAGCGCGGTGTCTCGCGATCGACTCCGCCCGTGACCGCTCGGAGGGACGCCAATCCGCCCGCCGCGATCAGCAGGAAGCCCAATGCAAACGGCGGCGAATGCGGAAGGAATGCATAAACTGCCAGCGGGGCCGAAAGCAACAGCGGCCAGAGCAGCGAAAGACCGTAGAACCACCTATGCCGGGGAAGCGACATCGCCGCCCGCCGCGCCACCCGCAATGGAAACAACGCGAGGATGACCGCCAGAAAGCGCGCCGGCCAATACCGCGGCTGCGGCGCGAAGACGACTTCGTAGCTGCTGACCTGGAATTGCAACGGGGCCACGGCATAGAGGGCTGCGGCGAACGCCATGATCCCCGTGCCGCCCGCGACGGCTGCCAAGATCGAAACCTTCGGCGCGTCGCTGGCGGCCGGAGTCGGGACTTCGTGGGTCACCAATTCGCTCCACCGAGGACAGAGACGGGCCGCGCTGGGTTATTCAGGGTTCCCGCGCTCGGTTATTCCGCACTTGACGCGGGGCACGCCCTGAGGCGATTTCAGGTCGCTCCCAACCCGAGCGGCCAGGCGGCGCCGTCGATACGGTACCGCTCCCACGCCTCGCGGACGGCGGCTACGTCGCCATCGAGGACAAGATCGACCCAGCCGCGAATCCGGTCGGCAAGCTCCCCAATCAACTCGCCTACGTCGCCATGGCCGAATCGGACCGGGTCGACAAGCTCCTGCACGCACACAGGCTCCAATGCGTCGGGTAGGGTCGGTCGCGGCGCGATCCGCACGTTGACCCCGACGCCGACGATCAACGCCTCCGGACGACCATTTTCAATCATCGCTTCGGTCAGGATTCCGCCGAGTTTTCGTCCCTGCGCAATCAAGTCGTTGACCGGTTTGAGACGCACGTCGATTCCGACAACGCGGTGCAGGGCTTCCACGCACGCCACCCCGGCGGCGAGCGTGGTCAATCCGAGCACGGTTTGCACGTCCGCGCGATCCAGCCCCACCCGATGAACCAACGATAAGTAGATTCCGGCGTCCTTGGGCGAACTCCACTTCCGCCCCCGGCTGCCTCGCCCAGCCGTTTGCTCCCGCGCGACGATGCACGAGTGCGTTGAAAGCTCGCCTGCCCGTAGCCGGCGCTTGGCTTCCTCGTTGGTGGAATCGACGCTTTCAAGGTGAATCGTTCGCATCGTTCCCTCGAAACGCCGCCACGCGACCGGCGGCTTGCCGCCGGAAGGGCCAACAGCCCATTTCCCGTCCGGGCCACACAAGTCCGAGTGCTGGATCATCATCGAAACCGGACCACCGTTCACGGAGGCACTGTACATTCGCCGCCGGAGGCTCGCATCCTTCGCCACGCGGCGCTGGTCAACGGTCTGCCCAGCGTCCGCGCCACAACGTCGGCGGCCTCGACGACCTTTCGACCATTGACGCCCGTGACGATCCCCATTCGATCCAACATGTACACCAGGTCTTCGGTCGCCAGATTCCCCGACGCTCCCGGCGCGAACGGACATCCGCCCAACCCACCGGCGGACGCGTCGAACGTTGTGACGCCCAACTGCAAACCCGCGAGGACGTTGGCGAGGGCGGTCCCGTAGGTATCGTGAAAGTGCAGCGCGATCTTCGTGAGCGGCACGCGTCCAAGCACCCATTCGACCGTTCGCGTCACCTCCACCGGCCCCGCCGCCCCGATGGTATCGCTGACCGCGACCTCGTCCACGCCCAGGGCGAGAAGCCGCTCGGCAACTTCGCGTACGCGCTCCTTGCGGACCTCGCCCTCATACGGACAGACGAATGACGTGGAAACGTAGCCGCGAACGCTTACCCCCGCGCTGGTCGCCCGGCGCACCACCGCCTCAAACACCGCAAGCGATTCGTCGACGGTCATGCCGGTGTTTTTTCGGGTGAATGAATCCGACGCCGCCGTAAAGACCGCGATCCGCTGGAACCCGGCTTCCAGCGCCCGATCCAGACCCTTCTCGTTCGGTACCAGTGCCGAGAAGGTCGCACCGGACGAATTGGGCAACCCGCGGGCGACGTCGGGCGCATCCGCAAGCTGGGGAATCACCTTGGGATTGACGAAGGAGGCGGCCTCGATCTGCCGTAATCCAGCCTCCACTAACTTGTGGATAAAAGCGACCTTGACCGCCGTCGGGATGGGCGTCGCTTCGTTTTGAAGCCCGTCGCGCGGACCGACTTCGACGATGATCACGCGGTCAGGAAGCCGCATTCGTCTCCTCCAAAGGCGCAAGCTTCACCAGGATTTGCCCCATCGGCACCAGTTCTCCAACGCCGCAGCGCAGCTCCTTGATCCGTCCTGCGTGCGGCGCGGAAAGGGTCATCTCCATCTTCATCGACTCCATGATGATCAGCGGAGCATGCGCCGCGAACGTATCCCCGACAGAAACATTGACCTTGGTGATGGTGCCCGGCATCGGCGCGGTCACGCGATCCGTGGCCGTCGTCTCCCCGCCCGCCCGGGCACGCCTCGCCTGCCGGTCAACGACTTCCAGGGCGTGTGTCTGACCCGGCGTCCAGACTTCGACCACGTTCCCGCGCCGAACGGCGTGAAACGGGACGATCCTGCCTCGCACTCGCAGCCACCCCGACCCCGGACCGGTGCGCTCGACCTCGATCTCCAGGTGCTCGTTGCCGCGGCGGGCGGAGAATGCCTCGGCATGTGCGGCGTCGGTACGCTCCAGTTCGATCTCGACGGGTTCGGCTCCTGGTTCGGATCGCAGCGTCACTCGCCACATCTATGTGTTCCTCCAGGCGGAGGCTGCGCGCCACGGACCGGAATCGCGAGTTGCCTTCTCACCGGAGCGGGGGGCCACACCCGATCGCCCCGCGCCGTCCTTCATCGCGACGGCGGCGGCCATCAACACGTCGTCGCCGACGCGCGCGCTGTCTCCGGAGGCCCCGGCAATCGTCGAGGCGGATCGCTGCGCGACGTATTGCGTGTGCATCTCGCCCCGCAGCACCGCCGCGTCCGTCAGCAGCGAACGCAGGTAGGCGATGTTGGTCTTCAGCCCGAGGATCACCAAGCGATCCAGCGCCCAGATCGTCTGGGCGATGGCTTCCTCACGCGTTTGGCCCCAACAAATGAGCTTTGCCAGCATGGAGTCATAGTACACGCTCACCTGCGATCCCTCAGCCACGCCGGAGTCGACGCGGACGTTCGGACCCATCGGAGGAACGTATCGCTCAATCGTGCCCGTAGCGGGCATGAAGTTTCGGTCGGCGTCCTCGGCACAGATTCGACACTCGATTGCGTGGCCGCGAGGACGCAATTCCTCCTGCGAAAACGGAAGCCGCTGCCCGTCGGCCACCAGCACCTGTGTCCGAACCAGGTCTTGCTGCAGGGTCATTTCCGTAATGGGATGCTCGACTTGCAGGCGCGTGTTGACCTCCAGGAAATAGAACTCGCTTGAGGCGTCAACAAGGAACTCGACCGTACCGGCGTTGGTGTATCCCACGGCCCGGGCGACGCGAAGCGCGGCCTCGCCCATGCGCTGGCGAAGCTCCGGCGTCAGCGCCGGCGAAGGCGCCTCCTCGATGATCTTCTGATGCCGACGCTGAAGGGAACACTCTCGCTCGAACAGATGGACTACGTTTCCATGCTCATCGCCGAAAATCTGAAACTCCACGTGACGCGGGCGGGCGACGTACTTTTCGAGGAACACCTGTCCGTCGCCGAACGCCGCGGCCGCCTCCCGTCGCGCCGCTTCGATCGAGGGTATCAGCTCGGCTTCACGTTCCACCACCCGCATGCCCTTGCCGCCTCCGCCGGCAGCCGCCTTGATGAGCACGGGGAAGCCGATGCGCTTTGCCTCGTTTGCGAATCGTGCCGCGGGTTCGTTGGAGCCGCCTGACCATCCGGGAACCACGGGAACGCCCGCGGCCGAAAGGGTTCTCTTCGCCTCGACCTTGTTTCCCGTGCGTCGCATGACCTCGGGCTTCGGGCCGATGAACACGAATCCCGCGTCCTTGCATGCCTGGGCGAAGGTCGGATTTTCGGCAAGAAACCCGTAGCCGGGGTGAATGGCGTCGGCCCCGCAACGTTTGGCGATGTCGATGATCTTGTCGCCGCGAAGGTAGGTGTCTGCGGCCGAGTTGCCTTCCAGCGGATAGGCTTCGTCCGAGCTGCCGACGTGGACGGCCGCCCGGTCGGCGTCGGAGTAGACGGCCACGGCGCAAATGCCCATCGGTTGCAGTGTCCGGGCGATCCGCACGGCAATTTCGCCGCGATTGGCGATGAGAATCTTGTTGAACATTGCGAGTCACCTACTACGGAAGCCCGGCCGCAGGTACCCCATTGTCGATTCACGATTTACGATTGTCGATTGGGTTGGTCGTCGATGCGCCTTCGTGATGAATCGGCAATTGGCAATCCTCACCTCGCAATCGTCAATTCCTAGGTCCACTTCGGCGGACGTTTTTCGAGGAACGCCTTGAGTCCCTCCTGGCCCTCGGGAGAGACCCGCTGCTCGGCGATTCGCCGCATGGTTATCGCTTGCACCTGATCCCATTGTACCGCGGCCACGTCGCTGAGCACTTTTTTGCAGGCGGCCAGCGATGAAGGACCGTTGGCTTCCAACGTGTCGCAGGTCTGGGCGATCCAGGCGTCCATCTCCTCGACGGTGGCAAAGACTTCGTGCACCAGGCCGATTCGCTTCGCTTCCGCCGCGCTAAATCGCTCGGCGGTAAGTCCGTAGCGCCGCATTTGCCCCGGTCCGATTTTCTCCATGACGAATGGCGAGATGACGGCGGGAATGATGCCCAGCTTGACCTCGCTGAGGCAGAACACGGCTGACTCGACGGCGACGGCGATGTCGCAGGCCGCCGTCAGCCCGACCCCGCCGCCGTAGGCTGCCCCGTGCACGCGGGCGATGACCGGCTTGGGGCATTCGCGGATCGTTCGCAACATTTTTGCGAGCAAATTGGCGTCGGCCACGTTCTCCTCCAACGTGTAGTCCACCATCCGCTTCATCCAGTTGACGTCCGCCCCGGCGCAGAAGGACTTCCCCTCGCCGGCGAGCACGATGACCCGTACGTCTTCGCGCGCCGCCAGTTGCTCGAAGGCGTCCATGATCTCCTGCATCACGACTTCGTTGAAGGCGTTGTGCAGGTCGGGGCGCGAGAGCACTACCCGCGCGGTGAGCGATTCGGCGTGCGTTTTCAAGAATTGGCTCATATCCATCGTTGGGTGGGCACGGCCCACCCTACGTCTACGAGGCTAACCACGTCTTAGGAATCGCGCAGAAATAACATGAACGATTCGTCTCACGGAATCCGTTCAAATATGGCGACTCGTGGGAAGAATCGTGTAGATTATTCATGCGCGACTGCTTAGGCTGCATACAGAATGCACCGCGTGCGGTTGACCTCGCGGATGAAATACGGATTCTTCATCGCCTTGGGCATCACCAGGTCCACGGGGCGGGACAAGAGCCGCTCAAGTGCGTCTTTGAAATCAAAGTAATGCGCCAACCATGGCCCGAGATCTTGACCGGGATGGAACTCAATAAGAAAATCCACGTCGCTTCGCGCCGGGTCGAAGCGGCCCTCGGCGGCTGATCCGAAGACCTCCAGCCGCGCGACGTGGAACCGCCGGCACAGTTCCTCGATTGCCACCCGGTTGTCTTCGATCAATGGGATCATGGGATCCTCTATTGTACGTCGGTGTCCGGCGGAACGCGATTCGCAGTCATGTAGGGCGGGCTTTGCTCGCCAACGCCATCGCGTACCGCGCCTCACGCGCCGACATTGTGCAGGTGGACCTACCCTTCGACTGCGGGTCAACCCGCTTCCTCACGGTCGCGGCTCTGATGGGCGGCGTACGTTCGATGCTCTTCGCGCCCCGTGATCGTCCGCGGGCGTTCCCAATTCCGCACTCCGCACTTCACATTCGCCGTTCTACATTCTGAACACGCTGTGCACTCTATCAGGAAACGGTGCATTCAGCGAGGCCGCAATGCACAAGGCCAGCACCATTCGCGTATCCGCCGGGTCGATGATCCCGTCGTCCCACAGCCGAGCCGTGCTGTAGTACGCACTGCTCTCGCTTGCATATTTTTCCAACGTCGGACGTTTGAATTCCTCCTCCTCAGTCGGCGTCATCGGCTTCTTGCCCTCGCGGGCGAGTTGATCCTTCTTCACCGTGAGCAGCACGTTGGCCGCCTGATCCCCGCCCATGACGCTGATTCGCGCGTTGGGCCACGTGAAGAGGAACCTCGGCTGATACGCCCGCCCGCACATGCCGTAGTTTCCCGCGCCGTACGATCCGCCGATGATCACTGTGAACTTCGGCACGGCTGCGTTGGACACGGCCGCGACCAGCTTCGCCCCATCTTTGGCGATGCCGCCGGCTTCGAACTGCCTCCCCACCATGAACCCGGCGATGTTCTGCAAAAACACGAGCGGGATTCCCCGCTGGCTGCACATCTCGACGAAGTGCGTGCCCTTCAACGCGCTTTCCGAGAACAAGACGCCGTTGTTGGCGAGGATCCCAATCGGATATCCCCAGATATGGGCGAACCCGGAAACCAACGTTGCCCCGTACAGTGCCTTGAACTCGTGGAACCGGCTCCCGTCGACGATGCGGGCGATGACCTCGCGAACGTCATAGGGTTTGCGAATGTCCTTCTGAATGATGCCGTAGATTTCCGCCGGATCGTACGCCGGCTCCTCGACCGCGACGGTTTCGACGTGCGCCCCCGGCCTGCGGTTGAGGTGTACGACGACGTGCCGGGCAATCGCCAGAGCGTCCTCGTCATTGAGCGCGTAATGGTCCGCGACGCCGGACGTCTTGCAATGGACGTCGGCGCCGCCGAGATCTTCGGGCGTCACTTCTTCGCCCGTTGCCGCCTTCACCAGCGGCGGCCCGCCCAGGAAGATCGTCCCCTGGTTGCGGACGATGATCGTCTCATCGCTCATCGCCGGGACGTACGCCCCGCCCGCGGTGCACGACCCCAGCACCACGGCAACCTGCGGAATGCCCAGCGCAGACATCCGCGCCTGGTTGTAGAAGATTCGCCCGAAATGGTCCCGATCAGGGAAAACTTCGGCTTGCAACGGCAGGAACGCGCCGCCGGAGTCCACCAGGTAGATGCACGGCAGGTGGTTCTCCTGGGCGATCTCCTGCGCTCGCAGGTGCTTCTTGACGGTCAGTGGATAGTAGGATCCGCCTTTTACCGTTGCATCGTTGGCGACGATCATGCACTGCCGCCCCTCCACGCGGCCGATTCCCGTGATCATCCCCGCCGAGGGCGCTTCATTGCCGTAGATATCCGACGCCGCCAACGTGCTCAGTTCGAGGAACGGGCTGTCCGGGTCGATCAACTGCTCAATCCGATCACGGACGAAGAGTTTGCCCCGGCTGGTGTGCTTTTCGACGGCCGCGGGTCCGCCGCCCTCACGCACCTTCGCGGTTCGCTCGCGCAGCTCTGCCGCCAGCAACTCCAGGTGCCGCTTGTTTTCCTCAAAAACAGCGTCGGTGGTCACGACGCGTGATTCGATCCGGTCCATGCCGTCAGTCTAGCTTGGATCGGGACGATCGAAAACGGCACGCCAGATCACTGCCGCGGCCGTAGCATGACGCCCATCCGTACCGCTGCCGCAGCATGACGTCGATCCGTACCGCGACCGCAGCATGACGTCGATCCGTACCGCGACCGTTAGGGAGCGGCCAATGGCCCGTGGCCGGCGGTGATCGCGTGACAGCACTGCGGCACTTCGATCGCACCAGAAGTGGCTGCCGATCCCTCGTCATGTAGAGTCTCGCGTGGCTCTCGGAGATGCTTCCGCTCCGCCATGTCGAAGTAGAGCCAACCAGGCCGGCGAACGATCTGCGTCGAGGTCTTTCTTCCGCCGGCCAGGATCACGTCCCTTCGCCAGGAGCGCGGACAACGCCGAACGGGCAGCAACGCCCACTCGCACATTTTCCGCAGCAGGTCGCGGCCTGGACCGCGCGACTTGGTTCCGAACGTCGATACCTCCGCCGGATTGAACCCGCCGGCTTCGAGCAGTCGCCCGACCTCGCCGGGTGTGTACTCACGATTATGCCGATTGCCGTCATGCCCGTTGTACGCGGACCATCCGTACGGGTGCTCGCCGAGAATCATGTTGACCACGTTACTTACACGCACCGCATTCGGCGTCGTCAAGATGAACCTCCCGCCGAGCTTCAGCACGCGGTTGACTTCCGCGATCATGGCCATCGGATCGATGGCCAAGTGCTCCAGCACTTCCAGGCAGAGCACGACGTCGAACGACTCGTCTTCGTGGGGGAACCGCTGCCGCTCCACGTCGAAGACCGATACCCTCACGTCGCACGGATCCGCCCCGGCGACGAGCGTCCCCTCGCGGACGAATCCGGAATCCGGATACGACGTGTTGAGCACGATTCGACGATAACCCAGCACCAGTTGATAAAACGGAAGCCACGCGCGTGAACTTCCCAGGTCCAGCAACCGTTCGTTTCCCTGTTTTGCCGGAGGAACGCGGCGCAGCGTCTCGCGAAACCGGACCCGCTCCGCCCGCCAGACGTCGGGCAGCTTCGCAGGGAAGCCCGCCGAATCCACGCGCAGCAGCAGGTTGCGAAGCTCTTCGTCGCTGAGCTGGTCGACCGGATGAAGCGGAGGCGCCATCACCGAGGTTATCGGTCGATCCGCGGTGGGTCCGAAGCCGCGGGCTGCCTTTCGCGGCCTCGCCCGCCGCCGACGGTCCGCCAACGCCCCCGTCGGCCCTGGTGCGAGGTTTTGCCGCCGGGCTTGAACATATCCTAAGGTTTACTTGGCCCGTCGGGACAGCTCGGCCTTCGCCGGGCGAATCGATCGGGTCATACGACGGCGACCACGCCGCGGGGCGATCCCGCGCCGGTCGTGTCGTGGGGGAGGGAGGAAGACCACATGAACCGGCTCCACGTCTTGGTCGCCGACCGCGACTCAAAAGCCCGCGGAACCTTGCGCGCCCGACTGATGGACTGCGGATATCGCGTCACCACCGTCGGCACGGGCGATCGCATCCTCCGACGATGCGAAATCGATCCTCCCGACGTTCTCGTCGTCGACGTCGCCTTGCCGGACATGGACGGCTACGAACTCTGCGAGCGCCTTCGGACCGACGCTCTGGCTCAGGGCATCACCGTCATTCTGCTCACCGAGCCGCCCGATGATCTCAGCCGGACCTATGCTGAACAGATGGTCGAGTTCGCCGGCGCGGACTTTTTCCTGGGCAAACCCTACGATCCCAGCGTGGTCCTGCAACTGATCGACGACGTGCGACGGCGAACCAGGCCGGCAGTCACCCGTGCACCGCTGGTCCGCCCGAGGCCCGCCACTTGGCCCACCGCGCGGATCCTCCTCCGCGGTACTCGGTAGGCGCGTCTCACTCTCAACGACCCGGGACAAGCGAGCGCTCAATCCGCATCGCGACCGTCGGGCTACGACGCCACGACACTCATTGTTCCGGGTATGTCCGTGGGTTTTCTTGCGTGACGAGTGAAGAAAACGACCGCGTGGTTTCGCCCACCCGAAGCGACCGATCGCGGGCTTGACGGTTATCCCAAGCTCTTCGCGCAGGCGAGTACCGCGTCGTAGGCGGGATGGCTGGCCACCTCGGGAACGTATTCGGCATAGCGGACAACGTCGTTCTTGTCGACGACGAAGACCGCCCGGCAGTTGACCCGCAAGTCCGGAATCAGCGTGCCGTAAGCCTTGCCGAAGCCCATGTCATGGTGGTCGCTGAGGACGACGAACCGCTCGCGGTCAATGCCTTCCGCGCCGCAGAACCGCCCCTGGGCCGTCGGCAGGTCGGCACTGATGGTGCAGAACGTCACCCCTGTGAGTTTTGCCGCTTCCTCGTTGAATCGCTTGGTCTGCATCGCGCACACCGGCGTGTCCAGCGACGGGACCACGCTGTAAATACGGGCTTTGCCCTTCATGTCGGCGAGCCGGACCTTGTCCACCAGGCTCTTACGCAGCGTCGCGTCAGGGGCTTTGTCCCCGACCTTCAGTTCCGACCCCTCCAGATTCAGCGGATTCCCCTTCAGCGTGCAAGTGCGGCTCACGGCGGCTCTCCTTGGTGATATTCGGACCTCGGATCCGGCGATTGGCGTTCGACTTCCGATCTGCCGACGGCGATCCTAGAGGAGCCTGGGCTTGCGGTCAACGAGCCGACCTGGCGGGCACGTCGTCGGGATCTGTGTCCGCCGCGACGCCGGACGGGCTGATTCTTGACGGGACATTGCGGCTAACCCTATCATGGGTCGGAGAACGATGTTGGACGCGCCCGCTGCCGAACCGATTGCGTTGGCGGCCTCAGGCTCCAGCACGGGAATGAGACCTCGCCGGGGCTTGTCTCCGCCTTCCTGGAGCGTCGACCGAGGCGCGGAACTCGCGGTCGGGCGAAGCCCGCCGGCCCGATTTCGCATCCCCTGTGCTGGAGGCAACGCGCGCTGACCATCGACGCCGGTGTTGCGCCGAGTCGGGTTGTTGAACAATGAGGATCGATCAATGGCCGCAGGTCGCGTCAATCCGCACCCGGACATGGTCGTTCCACACGGAGTTTTCGTCATGAGCGATGCACGCAAGCGGACGGCTGGGCGCACCGGTTGTTTTTTAGCGGTCGGAATGATCGCGTTGTTTTCCTCCGGTCAGTTGTCGTGCAGCTCGGCGCCCACGGCGTTTGTGGTCAACGGTCCCGGCGGGGCGGGGAACATTCCGCCGACCCTGGACTTCCTGGAGCCAATCGAAAACCAGACGCGAGGCCAGGGCGATCCGCTTCTGATCCACTGGACCGATCTGGACGCGGACAGTGCGGCACTCATCAGTTTCTCCCTTCTCAACACCCAGACCAACGGCGTCATCGTGCTGGTCGACGGGCTGGCCGAGAACGACCAGGCGGGGCCCGACACGCAAACCCTCGATACGACGTTGATCCCCCAGGGAACCTACAACCTGTTTGCGAGCATCTCAGACGAGGCCAGCCGGGTCGACGTCTTCGCCATGACCAAGGGGGCCAATCCTGAACGCGTGGTCATCCGCATCGTCGGAGCGGGTGAGGCCCACCTTTCCGAACCGCCCCAGGTCGCCGTCACCGAACCGGTTTTTGACCTGAGCGTTACCCAGGACGACGTTGTGCACATTAGCGTACAGCCAACCGCGGCAAGTGCGGCTGTGCCCTACGACCGAGACAGCGACGTGACGGTCTACCTGTTGTTCGATCTCGATCAGCAGCCGAATAACGACGATCCCGCCAACCCCGATCCCAACAAGATCATCGTTCTCGAGAAGCGCTCTCCGATCGCCGAGGACTCGACGGGAGCATTGCCGTTCGACCCACGCATCGACCTCGGCATCGTCCCCGCTCGTCCCAACGGGGATCCCTATTACGTCCGCGCGACCATCGACGACGGGACCAATCCTCGCGTGCACGCCTACGCCCCTGGGACGCTCAGCGTGGTAAGCCTGGCCGCCGGTACCGTAGACCTGGCCGACGTGGGCAGAACCCTCTCCGGCTCGCGCTTCTACGGATTCAATCCCGCAGGAAACCTGGGGTCATCCATCACGGCGGTGACCGACTTCGACGCCGATGGAACCGACGACTTCATGGTTGCGGCCCGGTTTGGGAATCCGCAGAACGTGGGACCGGTCGGCGAAGCCTATCTCATCTATGGGCAAGCGGGCCTTCGATTCGGCGGCGTGATTTCCATCAACGCAGTGAGCAACGACGTTGAAGGTGCGGTCTTTCACGCCCCGCCGGTACGCAGCCAAGCCATTCCGGATCCGAATGCGCGTACTGCGGGCATCACGGACTTGGGCTTTGTGTCGGATCTCAGCGGCGATGGGCGTCCCGATCTTCTCTTTGGACTCCCACATGTTCATGGCGCATGGGATGCGACGGACTACGACGTCGAGGACGCCGACGAGCAACCATCCCTCTGCTACCCCGACGGGCTGGTCAACAATTATTCGGATGCTTTTGATGGCATTCTAGACGCGAACTTCTTTGCCGGCGGGATGGCCGTGATCGTCAACAGCCAGAATCGGGACAATAGACCACACATCCAGAATCCGTTCGCCACGCGGCTGCGTACCACCGAAGTTTCGCTGGAGCTTGTCGGCCAGCTCCCAACGACTCTAGACGCGGATGGTCGGAACGATCACGGTCTCATCCTGGCCCGAGCTGACAACGTCGGGATTGCTGATGGGCAAATCGAAGCGGACGAGCCCTTGCGTATCGCGGGTGGAAGGTTCATCGCGGGTGGGTTTGGGGATCGACCGCGGTTCTTCCAGGGTGGATCGTTTAGTCCCCTCGAACCCGCGCGAGAAGACATGTTCGGACAACACGTCGGTGCGCTCGGTGACATTACCGCGGACGGACGCCCGGAGTTGATCATTTCGGCGCCGCGAAATGAGCGGTATCTCGCGGACATTGCTGACGATTCTCCGTTGGGTCTTGGTTTCAGTCCTCATTACTTCTCGGCAATTTACCGAGGCAGCATCAATGTCTTTCCGGGAAGGAACTATAATGCGACCAATCAGAGGGACATCAACGATGACTCCGGTTCATCGGTGACCCCCTTCCTGGATCACTGGGAGTTCCCACCGATCGGTAGTTGCACGGCGGCTCCACCTGTGCCCCGTCATTATGTCAGTCCCGCTGAGGCGTTCTCGATTCTTGCCGAGAACGTTGACGACATGCTCGGTGACGGCCAGTCCGCCGGCGATGTCAATCAGGACGGCCTCGACGACATTCTCTGCGGTGCGCCGAAGAACGATCGGACCTCCTCCGCCAAGGACACCGGTGCAACGTACGTCATCTACAGCCGAACGGTATCCGGCGAGATCCTCCTCGACCGCGCCAACGATCCCGTCCTTCGTCCGCCGATGCTTCGCATTCGCGGGCTTAGCCCCGGTGATCAAATCGGCTGGACCCAAGCCTCCGGGCTGGACGTCAACGGAGATCGCATCGCCGACGTATTTCTTGCCTCGCCGGCAACCGACTACGGCAGCGTTTCCCGCGATTCCTGCGGCGGGGACTTCAACAGTGACGGAACGATTACCCAGAACGACTTCGCTCTTTCCTCTTTCAACAACTGCCAACAGGACGTTGGTGACGACGTTTTCAGCGACGATGCCTGCAAATCCTTCGATTATGACAACGACGGAGACATCGACGACGAGGACCGCTGCGTCTTCTGCTGCCTCTCCGACGATTGCGAACCCGACGCTTCCTGCGTTCATGGCCGCGGCGCCTCCTGCTGCGACGACCTGGTCGACAACGGATTCGTCGGCATCGTCTTCGGCGGGCGCTTCTTCGACGGCGACCGCGACATCACCCAGATCGCCACCACCGACCTTCCCGGTACGATCTTCTTCGGCGGCGCCGCCGGACATCGCGCCGGAGTCAGCATCAGCTCTGCCGGGGACTTCAACCAGGACGGGTACGGTGACCTCCTGATCGCGGCTCCGGGCGAGGTCCGCATCGACCGGGCTGACCGGGAGCGCGTCGGCGTCGTCTACCTCGTCTTCGGCGGACCTCACCTGGAAAACACGGTCTGGAATCTTTCCGACCCCGATCGCGGCGTCGGGTCCAGCGAGCTTCCCGGCATTATCTTCCTCAGTCCCTACGTCAAGGGTCGGCCCAACGAGGCCGCCCCAACCGTGGTCGGTCTGCTCGGCGACATCAACAACGACGGGTTCGACGACATCGGCGTCGGCAACCCCAAGGCCGACTTCATCGACCTGAGCTTCCCCCAAGGGCCCAATGCTCCGGGTGACGATCCCGCCGCCGGCCGCCGTTCCAACGCCGGCGATTTGTACATCGTTTACGGGAACAACTTCGGCAGCAACCGCGGGACGCCGTAGCGAGGTTTACCATTGGCGATTGGCGATTTGTTTGTCCGAACCAAGCCACTGACCCGGTCGTAGTATCCGCAATGAATCGCCGCTAGAATAGCCGCGAAGGATGGTGTCGTTGCGCTCACGGGAGATTGCCTTCCAAGAATCGCCCAAACGAACCCATGTGGCACCGGTATCTTGCCGGCGTTCCTAAGGGCTGGAAGCCGGTGCCAAACGGTCTTTTGAGAGGTTCTAAAAGAGAGTCGGGGCGAGCGTAACGTCGAGAGGCTGTCGGTGCCCCGTGGATAGAACCCTCGACTGGTGATGGTGGAGCAACGGAACTCATGGCCCACGCCCACATGCGGGAAATCGAGGCGGAAACCCTCAAGGCGAGCAGCCTGCTGATCGCCACTCTGATGGGCGGCATGCTCGTGGTCAGTTCCTTTATCGTCGACTTTCCCTTTGTCGCCCAAACGCTCTTCCAGCATCCCGCCGAGTTCGGCGTGGGCCGGTTCCACACGCCGTATTCGGACGTGATTGCGCTGATCGGCGCCGTGCTTCTGGGCGCTCCGCTGGTTTGGCACGCGTTGAAATGCCTCGCCCATGGCCACATGCACATGGACGAGCTGGTCGCCTTGGCCGTCGCCGCCGCGATCGCGCTCGGGGAATACCAGGAAGCGGGAATCATCGCCTTCTTCATGATCGTCTCGAATCTGATTGAAACGCGAACCGCCCTCGGCGCTCGCGCTTCGATCGAGTCGCTGCTCCGGCTCACCCCGGAACGCGCCCATCGCCTTGGCCCCGACGGCAGCGAGGAGGAAATCGACGCCAAGGAGCTTCAGCCCGGACAAATCGTCCGCGTCCGCCCCGGCGACAACGTTCCCGCCGACGGTCAGGTCATCCGCGGCGAATCCTCCGTCAACCAGGCCAACATAACCGGCGAATCGTTGCCCGTGGACAAGTCCGTCGGCGACGAAGTCTTCAGCGGCACGAACAGCCTTACCGGCGTCATGGATTTCCGCGTCACCAAGGCCGGCGGCGACACTACCCTGGGCCGCGTTCAGCACCTTATCCTCGACGCCGAGCGAACCCGCATCCCGCTCATGCGTCTCATCGACAAATATGCCGGATGGTACACCCCGACGGTGTGTATGTTGGCCGCCGTGGTCTGGTTCTTCTCCGAGGACAAGGACGTCGGCGTGCACAAGGCCATCACCATGCTCATCATCGCCTGCCCCTGCGCGCTGGTCTTGGCGACGCCGACGGCCATGGTGGCCGCTCTAAGTTGTGCCGCCCGTCTCGGCATCCTCATCAAGAATGTTGTCCATCTGGAATACGCCCGTTCGCTCACCGCCGTCATCTTCGACAAGACCGGAACGCTGACCACCGGCGAACTTTCCGTCACCCAGATGAAGCCCGCGCCCGGCGTGGACGGAGTTGACTTGCTCTGGGCCGCCGCGTCCATCGAGCAAATGAGCAAGCATCCCGCGGCCCTGGCCATGACCGCCGTCGCGCGCAAAGCCAGGATAGATCTCGCGCACCCCGACAACTTTACGGAGGCCGCCGGACGCGGCGTCTGCGGCGAACTCAACGGCGAACGCGTGCTCATCGGTCGGTCGAGCTGGCTCGCCGAAATGGGCGTCGACATGAGCCTGACGCAAAACCCCGACTACGCCGAGCCGGAAGGTGTCAGCATGTTGTACGTCGGGCGGAACGGGCGATGCCTCGGCTGGATCGGCCTGGAGGATCGAACTCGTCCCGAGGCCCGCGCCGCCATCGACGAACTTCGCGAGCTGCGGATCCACAACATCTCGATGGTCACCGGGGACAAGTGGTCCGTCGCCCGCCGCGTCGGCGCCGAGATGGGCTGCACCGAGGTCCAAGCGGAGGTGTTGCCCGAGGAAAAGTTCCACGTCGTCGACGACCTGCGACGTCGCGGTCACCGGGTTGCCGTCGTCGGCGACGGTGTCAACGACGCGCCCATGCTCGCCGCCAGCGACTTGGGCATCGCCATGGGTGCGGCCGGCAGCGACGTGGCTATCAATTCTGCCGCCATCGCCCTGATGAACAACGACTTGGGTCGTCTGCCGTTTCTGATCCGTCTTTCGCGCGGCGTGACCCAGGTCGTCTGGCAGAACATTCTCTTCGGCGTGTTGTTCATCGTGGTCACGATGACCTTGGCGATCTGGGGTCCATTGACGCCCATCACCGCCGCCGTCGCCCATACCGGGGCCACCGCCTTTGTCATCTTCAACAGCGCCCGCCTGGTTCGCTTCGGCGAAAAGCATGAACCCGAAGCGGAAACCTACCTCATCCCAATGTCGCCCGAACCCGCCGTGGCCTAGAGCCGTTGGGCTTCCCTGTGGCAAGCCGCGGATTTTAGCCCGCGCGATGGTGGGTGGACCGCGGGGCGTGGTTTTGGACGCCCGCGGTTGCGGCTGAAAAGAAGCGACTCACCTTTTGAACAGAGCCGCGACCGTAAGGGAGCGGACCTTCTCCGACCCGAAAAATGCGGTGTGCCGGACCGCTAGCCCGCATTTCTCACCAGGTGAGAGCGGGTCGTCATTTTGAATTGGCCGTG
>JBBTCJ010000079.1:0-2181 GCA_038043285.1 Planctomycetota bacterium
GACAGGTTCCCGTACCCAGAAGATTGACGTAGCGGTACTGACCCTGGAAGGTCGCAAAGCTCGGCGTTCCCGGCGGAACCGGGGCAGCCGGCTGGTGCAGTGAGGTCAGCTTCACCCGCAGCCCGGTGTCCTTGAGCGCGTCGGCCATGTTCAAGCTGAAGGAGATGTAACGTTCCTTCGTGCCCGTCGCGTTGGGGATCAGGTCGTTGGGATCGGGGACGGCCGGCTCCGGCGTCATCGGGGCCTGCGGGCTTGCGCCGCACTTGCAGGTGCACTCGCCCGCTGGATCGCCCTGGGCGCGACATTCGCCCGGACAACTTCCGTCGTCCGTGCCGTCGCATTCCTCGTTGTTGCCGACCTCGGCCACGTTGTTGCCGCATGCTGCCGGCGGACAGGTGCAGTTCGTCTGGCAGAGACCCGGACACAGATCGTCGACCGGGGGCGGTGTCCCGCCCGTTCCGCCCTTGTCGCAGGCCTCGCCGAGTTCCAGCTCCCCGTTGCCGCAGACGGTCTCGCAGGTGCACTGACCAGCCGGATCACCCAAGGGTCGGCAATTCCCCGGACACAGCGCATCCGAGGTGCCGTCGCACTGCTCGCCCGGTTCCTTGACGTTGTTGCCGCAGACCGGTTTGCAAGTGCAACCGCCGTCGGGATTCGTAATACAGGTTCCGCCGGGACAATTGCCGTCCACCGTGCAGGGGTTGCCCGCGTTGCTGGTGCTGTTCGCGCTGCACACCTTGGGCGCACGACAGTTGCCCGGACAGGCGGCCGAATCCGTTCCGTCGCACAATTCGCCGAGGTCTGTTTTGGCGACGTTGTCGCCGCAGACCGGAGGCGGACACAGGCATTCGCGACCGCAAGCGCCGGGGCAAAGGGTGTCGGAGGTTCCGTCGCACTGCTCGCCGTTGTTGAGTTCGCGGATGTTGTTGCCGCAGATGCCGACGTCGCAGGTGATCCGCAGAGCACCTGGTCCTTGCGGCGGAAGCGGCAACCCACTTCCGTTGGTCTGGGTGCCCGACTCGCCGCTGATGCGGATCATATAGCAGTGGTTCTCCGTGGCGCTCAGTTGCAGTTCGCCGGTTTGCGAGTCGGAGAACACCAGGCATCCTTCCGGGTGAAGGAACGTCGCGTTGTTCGACGTTTGATCGCAGGCGAGCTGTACAAACCCAGGGTCGCCAGGACACGGACAGACGGTCGGGCTGGCGGGATCCCAATAAACCTCCAGAATGTTTTCGCTGCCGCGATCCGGATCGCACGTGGAGATCAACAGCGGCCCGCTGCACGTCGCGATGTACTGGTACCACACGTCCGTCGTCGCGGTCACGCTGTCGCCGTTGCAACTGACGATCTCCGGTCCGTCGCGATCGGTGCATTGCGTATTATAGGTGTGGAATCCGTCGCTCACGATCTTCGCACGATCGCACTGGTCGTTGCCGGCCACGCTGCAAACGAATCCCGGCTCCGTGCAGCTCAGCGTGCCGAACTGCCAATGACTCGCCTGATCGATTGGGCAGCCGGATAACTCGGTGTCCGCACACAGGCAGGACACGCCGGCGGTGCAGCACGCCCGCAGCGGAGTCGGCGGCGGGGCAGACGGTACGTTGATGCAGAACGACATGTCCGCTGCGTCGGCATCGCTCTTGTCGAAGAACTTGCCGGTGTTCTGGAACATGATGGCGTTGCCCTGCCCGGCGGCGGCGTCCAGCCACCACCAGTTGCAGTCCGTACCTGGGGTGTTGTTGAAAACCTCAATGAAGTAGATGTGATCCTGCAGCAGTTCAACCAGTGGATCCCCGTCCGTGCGGAGCGTCAACTGCCAGCGGTAGAAGTTCAAGCCGCCGGAGTTGAACAGCGGCTTAGACTCGTTCTCGGAGATGTCCGTAGAATACGAACCCAGCAACGCACCCGGCACGTAGTTGGTCTCGCTGGCGATCTCGTAGACCCGCACCGTGAAGGCGTCGATGGCTCCGTGTGGATCGCCGTCCGCGGTGCAGTCGCCGCCGCGGTACAACCCGGTGACGCAGACGTCCGTCAGGGTTCCCGTCTGGGTAATCAGCACGTCGTCCGCGATGGTCGTCGGCTGGGTCGTCGAAGAAATGTCGCAAAGACGAATGTAACCCACCCACGATCCAGGATCGTGCTGGCAGGTGGCGTCACCCTCGTACTGGCAGATCGGACAGG
>JBBTCJ010000080.1:0-1564 GCA_038043285.1 Planctomycetota bacterium
AGCCGTTACCCTGCCGCCGAGCCGGACTGTAGGACGTTGCACAACGACGTTCTGCGGCAGCTGTCGACGATGCGGGAACTGGACCAGCTCGAACGCGACACGCGGTTCTACCGGTACGACCAGGATGCGATGAGCCGCTGGAAGAAGGACATCTACTACGAGCCATGCGCAGCGAGGCCGATCGTGCGGCACGGAGGCGACGCCGGAGGTGAGCCGTGGACGGTGCTGGTGCGCGTTTACGGGGAGGACTGCGCCTGGCCCGCCGACCTGGTCATCGCCAGGGTGACGTATGACCTCACCTTGGACATCGACCGAGCGGATCTCGGCGTGCCGCCGAGCCCCTACGAGACCCACAGCCGCCTGGCGGCCCAGTTCCACGCCTACGTTGAGCTTTCGGTGCGACTGCGGGCTGGGTGGGAACAGATACCCTGTCGTCTGCGGCTGAATGCGGGGAATCCGTGCGACCCGATCCTCGAAAACCCGTTCCTCGAAACTCTGGACAAGTATCTGGTCACCACGGCGGATGGATGCACCATCGTCCCCCGGAAGATCGAATGGCGCGGGATGCGAGGACCGCGGCCGTGGTCCAAAGGATCGTTTGCCTACCAACCGGTCCCCGTGGGGGCGGAGTTGTGTTGCGACTTTCTGAAGGAGCTGCACGGGTTGGTGATCCCGGGCGAATGCAACGATTTCGCAGGCGAGAAGCCCTGGGAGCGAACGCAGCGATGGGACGGTGCGGTGGCGATTGGCTTGATCTCCCCGCCGTCAGTGGCGGGCTGCGCATGAGCGAGGCATGGCGAGAATTCGCGCGGGAGCGACTACAGGAGTTTTACGAGGGCCGAGAGCCACTGCCGCCGGTCGCGCCCACGACGTCCGCTCCGGTGGTGCGTCGCAAGCTTCGATGCGCCACCGCGAAGCTTCGTCTGATGGGCAAGGTTCGATCCTTGATGCGGGCCGTCGCCTCGGAAGACGTGCCGCTGAAGGAGCGTGATCGTCGTCTGGCAATCTGCGTGGAGTGCGAGCACGTGGAGATCGTGAGGGGACAACACTATTGCTCGTGCTGCGGATGCCCGAAGTGGGCCGCCGCGGGCATGGGGTCGCACCTGGAGTACAAGTGCGGGAAGGCGGGGTTCGGATGCCCGCTGGATCCGCCGAAGTTCGAGGAGTATCCGGCGTCAGCTTGAAGGGCCTTCGAAGGCTCTTCGATGACGCCGCGACCAGAACAATTCACAGGCCATCCCTGAGACCTGCGGTCGGAAACGATCGGCGGTCGCAGGGATGGTCTTTGCTATGGGGCCAGCGCAAAACAGCCGTGTTCAGCGCAAAACCTCAGTGCTCCTTAGACCCCCCAAAGCAGGCCAGGTGCTTGAACCTGCCATGACCACCCGCGCAGAATGCCCCCCTAAAAGCCCTTGACTCCGTCCTTCCAGATGTTAGGATAATGTTCGGCAGGGCCGCTTACCGCCATCGCCTTGAACGTGGGACACAGGGTGCCGCCTGCAAAAAAAAACCAAACGAAGCCATCTGACAGTGGTGCTTTATGAGCCGCCGAATGCCCACGCCC
>JBBTCJ010000081.1:0-19193 GCA_038043285.1 Planctomycetota bacterium
CGCGGTACGGATGAAGGAAAGACACCGCTCCATGCTGTCGCGGTTCTGATCGGCGTTGCACCTCTTGCGAAGCTCCGGACCGGTATGAACCGGACCAAACCCAGACACGGGAAGCACCTCAGATGACAGCCGCCGGAACTGACACGGACCCCTGCGCCGGCGGTCATGGCAGGTGCAAGCACCTGCCCTACCGCACGTTGAAGTACTTCGCCTGCTTGTGGTGCACAATCAAGGCCGTCGTGGTCTGTTCCGGTTCGAGTTGGAACTCCTCGGAAAGCTCGACGCCGATGCGTTCCGGTTCCAGCAGCGGCCAGAGCTTGAGTTGATCCTCCAGACGCGGACAGGCGGGATACCCGAAGCTGTACCGTGATCCCTGGTAATGCTGTTTGAAAATCTCCTGCTTTTCCCGGGCGTCGGAACCGGCGATTCCCCATTCCATGCGAATCTGTTTGTGAATGGACTCGGCTAACGCCTCGGCCAATTCCACGCCCAACCCGTGCAGGTGCAGGTAGTCCTGATAGCGGTTGGCCGCGAACCACTCGCGGGCCACCTCGCTCACGCGGCGACCCGCGGTCACGACCATGAAGGCCGCCACGTCGAACGCGCCGCTGACCACCGGCTTGAAGAAATCGCTCAAGCACCAATAGGGCGGCTTGCCCATGCGCGGGAACTCGAAGGCGGCCAATTGCCGATCGCGGTCCCTGGGGTCATAGACCAGCAACAGGTCGCCGTCGGCCTGCACCGGCCAATAGCCGTAGATCGCCTGCAAGCGGAGGATGTTCTCCTGCTCGCAGGTCTCGACGAGCCGGCGGAGCACCGGGCGGACCTGGTCGTTAAGATAGCGTGCGAATTCCTCCGGACTGCGGCGATTCTTGCGATACCCCCATTGCACCTGAAAGAGCATGTTCTCATTGAGATACGCCATGGCCGCCCGGGGATCGACGTGTTCCACGACGCGGCTGCCCCAGAACGGCGGAGTCGGCACCGGCTCCTCGCGTGAGATGTTGGACACCGGCGGCGAATACCCATGCCGCTCCACGGCCTCGGCGTGCAGGTCCGAAGGCGACGATGCAAGCAGACGATCGGTTACGTCCGCGCCGCTCGACGCGTACAGGGCCGAAGAACGCGCCGCGGCACCGGCCGCGGCGCTCGACGCCTGGCCGGAGACGATCTGATCCATCAGGTGCAGCCCGGCGAAGGCGTCCTTGGCGTAGAACAGCGGACCCTTGTATTGGGGTCGAAGGTCATGCTCCACGTATTTCCGCGTCAGCGCCGCTCCGCCAAGGATCACCGGGGGATCGATCCCCCGCTCGTTGAGCACTTGCAGGTTTTCGCGCATCACCACCGTCGACTTGACCAGCAGTCCGGACATGCCGACGGCGTCGGCTTTGTGCTTCTCGTAGGCCTCGACGATGGCGCTGATGGGCTGCTTGATCCCCAGGTTGTAGACCACGTATCCGTTGTTGGTGAGGATGATGTCCACGAGGTTTTTGCCGATGTCGTGTACGTCGCCGCGAACGGTGGCGAGGACGATGGAACCCTTGCCGCGGTCCGACTGCTTGTCCATGTGCGGTTCGAGGAACGACACCGCGGCCTTCATGGTCTCGGCTGATTGCAGCACGAAGGGCAATTGCATCTGCCCCGCGCCGAACAGATCGCCCACGGTTTTCATCCCGTCCAAAAGAATCTCGTTGACGATGTCCAGGGGGCGGTGGGTGAGCATGGCCTCGTCGAGGTCTTCCTCGATCCCCGCGCGATCGCCGTTGATGATTCGAAGCTTGAGGCGATCCTCGACTTTCCTGGGTTTTTCCTCGGCGACCGTTTCCTTCGTTTCGGCGTTCTCGAACTTCCTCAGCAGTTCGTGCAGCGGGTCGTAACCTTCGCGGCGGCGGTCGAAGATCAGGTCTTCCGCGAGGCGGCGCTGGTCCTCGTCGATCTTGTACAGCGGGACGATGCCGCTGACGTGGACGATGGCCGCATCCAACCCGCGTTCCCGCGCGTGGTGCAGGAACACGCTGTTGAGCACGCGACGTGCCGGAGGCTTCAACCCGAAGCTCACGTTGCTGACCCCCAGCAAGGTGTGCACGCCGGGACATTCCTCCTTGATCGCCTGCAGCGCATCGAGCGTTTCCAGAGCCAGCCGCCGATCGTCCTCGTTGCCGGTGCACACGGTAAACGTCAGCGGATCGAAGATCAGGTCGCCGGCGCGAACGCCGTGTCGCTGCGTCGCCAGGTCGAAAATCCGCCGGGCCACTTCGACCTTGCGGCCGCAGGTCTTGGCCATCCCGGTTTCGTCGATGGTCAGGGCGATGAGGGCTGACCCGTAGCGCTTCGCCAGGCGGCACACCTGGCCGAGTTTCCCCTCGCCGTCCTCGAGGTTGATCGAGTTGATGACGCACTTGCCGCCCGCCAGTTTCAATGCCGCCTCCAGCACCGGCGGCTCGGTGCTGTCGATCACCAGCGGCGCGGTCACGTCGGTGACGAATCGCCGGACCACGGCCGAAGCATCTGCCGTCTCGTCGCGTCCAACGTACGCGGCGCACACGTCCAACAGGTGACTTCCCTGCTTCACCTGCTCGCGGGCCATCGCCACCATGCCGTCGATGTCGCCGGCCGCCAGCAGCTCGCGGAACTTCTTCGACCCGTTGGCGTTCGTCCGTTCCCCGACGGCGAGCACCTCCCCTTCCTGGCGAATCGTGACCGCCTGGTAGAGACTGCTCACCGACGGCTCAGTGACCACGCGTCGCGGCTTGGGGGATCGCTCGCCGAGCGCATCGACCACCGCCGCCAGGTGCGCCGGCGTCGTCCCGCAGCATCCGCCGACGATGTTCACGCCGTCCACTTCGACGAACTCCCGCAACCACCGGGTCAACTCCGTCGGTGTCAACGTGTAATGCGGTTTGCCGTCGACCAGTTGCGGCAGACCGGCGTTGGGTTGAATGATCAACAAGCGATCGGTATGGGAACCTAAGTAACGAACGTGCTCGCTCATCTCCTGCGGACCGGTGGCGCAGTTAAGTCCGATGCCGACGACCTGGTCGCAGGCTTCGATGGCGGTCAGGGCGGCAGCCACCTCCGTTCCCAGGAGCATGGTTCCGGTGGTCTCCACCGTGACGGTGCAGAAGATCGGGAGGCAGACGCCCTTTTCGCTCATGGCATCGAGGGCGGCGACGATCGCGGACTTGGCTTGCAGGATGTCCTGACAGGTCTCGACGAGCACGGCGTCGACGCCGCCTTCGAGCAGGCCTCGGACCTGCTCCTTGTAGCTGTCCACCAGCTCGTCCCACGTCGTCTGTCCCAGGGAGGGTAACTTGGTACCCGGTCCGCAGGAGCCGACGACGAAACGCGGACGGGACGGCTTCTCAAACTCGCGGCAGACCTCGCGGGCGATTTCGGCGGCCGTCTTGTTGAGCAGGCGGGCGCGCTCGGCCAAACCGAACTCGCCGAGGACGATCTTGTTGGCCCCGAAGGTGTTGGTCATCACCGCATCGCAGCCGACGGAGAGGAACGAGCGATGGATGTCGCGGACCACGTCGGGCCGGGTAAGGGTGATGAGGTCGACACAGTTTTCCTTGCCGTCGTAGGCGGAGAGGGGCAGGTCGCGGGCCTGGATGGCGGTGCCCATGGCCCCGTCGAGGACCAGGACACGTTGGCGGGCCAGTTCCATCAGCCGGGAGTCGATCATGGGGGTATTGTCGATGGGCGATTGTCGATTGTCGAATGGCGCCCCGCGGGAGGGCTGGCGCCGTTTCATCGGACGGAGTCGAGGCCGGCTGGACGCCGACGCCGCGACCTTGATGGTCCATGGAAGGTTATCGGTCGATCCCGTCGTACCACACCTGGTCGTCGGGACATCCGATAAACAGGTTGACTCGGCGTGCGCAGCCGGGCTGCGCGCAAGCGGACGGTTGGGGCACGGAGATGCGGGTCCGTGCGCTCGTGCCCGCGGCGCGGATTGCCGGGTCCGGACCGGATCGAGGTCGATCGATGCTCTTCAACAGCGGGGCGTTCGCCGTCTTCCTTCCCGTGATGCTGCTGGCGTACTGGCGGCTTCACGGCGCCGCGCGGCGCTGGGCGCTGCTGATCGGCAGCCTTTTCTTCTACTCCTGGTGGGACTGGCGCTTCACAAGTCTGCTGCTGCTGACCGTCGCCGTCGACTACGCCTGCGGGCTGGCCATCGCCGCAACCGAAAACGTCCGGCGCCGCCGATGGATTCTGACGGTCAGCGTGGTGAGCAATCTCGGCGTGCTTGCGGGGTTCAAGTATTTCAACTTTTTCCGCGACTCGGCTGCGGCGGTGCTTTCGGCCCTGGGGTTGGCGCACGATCTGCCCATGCTGCACGTCATACTGCCGATGGGTATTTCGTTCTATACCTTCCAGTCGATGTCGTACACGATCGACGTGTATCGCGGGATGCCGGCGGAGCGAAGCCTCCGCGACTTCGCCTTGTTCGTGACCTGTTTTCCACAACTGGTGGCTGGACCGATCGTCCGTGCATCCGACCTGTTGCCGCAACTGAAGGTGGATCAGCGATTCGAGCGCGTCGATCTTCCGCTCGGCGCATACCGCTTGTTTCGGGGCCTTTTCAAGAAGATGGTGGTGGCGGACGTCCTGTCCATGTACGTCGATCGGGTCTTCGCCGACCCGTCGGCCCACACCGGACTCTCCGCCTGGATCGCGCTCTACGCCTACGCGTTCCAAATCTACATGGACTTCTCGGGCTACACCGACGTGGCCATCGGCACGGGGGAACTTCTGGGTCTTCGTTTCTGCGAGAACTTCGATCGACCGTATCTGGCTGCGACGCCCTCGGAGTTCTGGCGCCGCTGGCACGTGAGTCTGTCCACCTGGTTGCGGGACTATCTCTACGTTCCGCTCGGCGGTTCGTGGGGATCAACGGGTAGGACCCTTCGCAATCTGATGCTGACGATGGGCCTGGGAGGATTGTGGCACGGGGCGGCGTGGACGTTCGTCGCCTGGGGGCTGTATCACGGAACGCTGTTGAGCGTCGAGCGGGTGATCTTCGGAGGAGGCGTCGCGGCGGGCGGATCGCGCTTCCGCGGCGTGGCCCGCATCGTTGGGATGGTAGCGACGTTCCACCTGATATGCCTGGGGTGGCTGCTGTTCCGGGCGCCGGACTGGGCGACGGTCGGAACCATGCTGGCCAGCTTGACGGACTTCTCGCCGGCGCCGGTTCATGGAAAGCGGATTGCGTTGTTGCTCGCGGCGTGTCTTGCGGCGCATGCCTGGCCGGAGGTCCGAAGCGCGCTGGGTTGGTTCCGCAGAGTGCACGCGACGGCACAGGGCATTCTTGCCGGCGCGGCGATGTGGGTGCTGCTGCTGTGCAGCCCGGCGGCCAAACCGTTCATCTACTTTCAGTTCTAGGGATCCCCGATGGCCCAATGTTCTTCTCCCTCGATCGACAACCGCCGCCAGGCTGCCAACATGCTGCTGGGTTTCGCAGCCATGCTGGTCGTGGGCGATTGGGTGCTGTCGCGCACCGTCTGGCCTCATCTGTACGACAGCCGCAACGGGTGCCGATGGAAATGGGACTTGCTGACCCGGGAGCCGCAACCACCGGAGGTGCTCTTCCTGGGATGCTCATTCGAATGGTGCGGGATCAGCCCCCGGGAGGTGGAGCGGGTGGTGGTGAATCGCGGTGGTCGACCGATCCGCGGGTTCAACGCGGCGTCGTCGGCCGCGAGCGCGGTGACCACGTACTTGATGGCCCGACGGATCGTGGAAGAGGGGCGCAAGCCGGCGATCGCGTACGTCGGCGTGAGTCCCGCGGTCCTGGACGTTGCGCAGCGCAACTGGTTGCGAAACGGACTTCGCGCCCTGGCTGATCCGCGCGATCTTCCGCTGGCATTCAGGGCGGGAGCGGACATGTTCGCCGAGACCCTGGTCGCCTCCTTTTTTCACAGCTATCACCGATGGGACGATGCACGCTTGGTCGTCGGTCGGGCGGTTCTGGGCGCCCCCATCGTGCCGGAAGCGAAACTGAAGTACGCCGAGGGGGGTTGGGCCGCCTGGAGCGGAGCCGCCAAGGCCTCGCAGATTCACTCACCCGGATGGAAATCGTCGAGCGCGCGGACCGCGCCGCCGTTCGACCTCGCGGCCGACAACGCCAATGTCGTCGCGTTGCGCCGGACGGTGTCGCTGCTCCGCGAGGCCGGCGTCGAGGTGCGGTTCGTCGAAATGCCTCAGTCTTCCCAGGCCGCGCCCTGGGACTCGCCCACTGAAAACGTGACCTATCGAAAACTGATTGACGACATGGCCGCCAAACTCGGCGTGCCGATCGTCCGCGCGCCTCAGGGAGTCGTTGCCCCGGATGACTACTTCGACCCGGTGCACCTCAACGCCGAGGGCGCGTTGCGGTATTCGCGCTGGTTGGCGACGGACCTTCTCCAAGCGATCGCGGAGCGGGATGGGTCGACGACGACCGCTCTCTCACGGTCGCGGCTCTGATCTGTTTCGGCGATCCACCGACCAAGTTGTGACCGACCACGTGTCTGTGGGACGGGTCCAGACGATGTACGTCCAGAGCGTCACGGCTTGGATCAAAAGCGGGCGAGGGGGATCAGAACAACTCCAGTTGCCCGCCGGTCAGACGGTGCATGACCGACGCCTGGGACTCGGTGGATCCGTCATGGCGGAGGTGCAGCAGCGAGCAGCCCCGTTCGAGCAGGGCGGGAGCGATGAGCCGCGTGCGGTGGCAATAGGCGGGGTCTTCCTCGGCGCACATCATACAGACGCGCGATTTTCGCGCGCGTGCGATGAGGTGCTCAATGGCGTCGCGGAAGGGCGTGGAGGCGGCGACTTTTTCGTCGTCCGCACGACCGTCCGGGCCAAGCAACGCGGGATCCCTGGGCATGCCGCCGAGGTAGTCGCCGAGGTAGAGGTACTCGATGCCTTCGCGGGTGATCGTTGGTTGCAGGTTCTCCCGATTGGCGTGCGGCACGCGGCGGCTGTAGGGAGTGCTGCGAACGTCGACGAGGGTTTCGATTCCGGCGGTTTTCAGAATCTCGATGAACCGCTGCGGCGGAATGACGCTGTGGCCGATGGTGAAGATTTTCGCCGCGGCATGTTCCAATGGTTGGTTGCGGGGCCAACCCTCCGCCGGGCTGCTGTCAGGCGAGTTCATTCGGACCAGGCTTCACCCCAATGTTCCATCGTCAAAGCATTTACGACACATTTATCCGAGTGGCCGCGGGATCCTGCGAACTCAACGAACTCATTGATGCCTTCAAGCAGGCCTGCGCCAGACGAACGCATGAGTAGCACGTCGCCTCCGAAACTCATGAACGTCGGAATTCGGCGGCCTTGTTTGCCAGGCCCACCTGGATCGCCTCCGACTCCTTCACACCCATCCTGGCGGCGTAGTCGCGGACCTCCTGGGTGATCTTCATCGAGCAGAACTGCGGGCCGCACATCGAGCAGAAATGGGCCGCCTTCGCCCCCTCCTGCGGCAGCGTTTCGTCGTGATACGCGCGGGCGCGTTCCGGGTCGAGCGAGAGATGGAACTGGTCCTCCCAGCGAAACTCGAAGCGGGCCTTGCTGAGCACGTCGTCGCGGAGCTGTGCGCCCGGATGTCCCTTGGCGAGGTCGGCCGCATGGGCGGCGATCTTGTAGGCGATCACCCCTTCCTTCACGTCGTCGCGATCGGGCAGGCCGAGGTGTTCCTTCGGCGTGACGTAGCAGAGAAGAGCCGTCCCGTACCAGCCGATCATGGCCGCCCCGATGGCGCTGGTGAGGTGGTCGTAGCCCGGCGCGACGTCGGTGGTCAACGGGCCTAGCGTATAGAACGGGGCCTCGCCGCAGGCGACGAGCTGCCGGTCCATGTTCTCCTTGATCATGTGCATGGGAATGTGACCCGGACCCTCAATCATCACCTGCACGTCGTTGTCCCAGGCGATCTTGGTGAGTTCGCCGAGGGTTTCGAGTTCCGCGAACTGGGCGGCGTCGTTGGCGTCGGCGATGCAGCCGGGTCGCAAACCGTCGCCCAGCGAGAACGAAACGTCGTAGGTCTTCATGATCTCGCAGATGTCGCGGAAATGGGTGTAGAGGAAGTTCTCCTGATGATGCGCGAGGCACCACTTCGCAAGAATGGCTCCGCCGCGGGAGACGATTCCGGTGACGCGTTTGGCGGTCAGGGGGACGTATCGAAGGAGCACGCCCGCGTGGATGGTGAAGTAATCCACGCCCTGCTCGGCCTGCTCGATGAGCGTGTCGCGGAAGATGTCCCAGGTCAGTTCCTCAGCCTTGCCGCCGACTTTTTCAAGGGCCTGATAGATGGGCACGGTCCCGATGGGCACGGGCGAGTTGCGCAGAATCCATTCGCGGGTCTCGTGAATGTTCTTGCCGGTGGAGAGGTCCATGACCGTGTCCGAGCCCCAGCGTGTGGCCCAGATCATTTTTTCAACCTCTTCCTCGATGGACGAAGCCAGGGCGGAATTGCCGATGTTGGCGTTGATTTTCACCAGGAAGTTGCGCCCGATGATCATCGGCTCGGACTCGGGGTGGTTGACGTTGGCGGGAATGATCGCCCGGCCGCGAGCGACCTCGTCGCGAACGAACTGCGGGGTCATCGCGCGCGGAATCGAGGCGCCGAAGTTCTCGCCTGGGTGTTGCCGCTCGACGATCGCGCGATACGCCTCCGCCCGCTGATTTTCGCGAATGGCCACGAACTCCATCTCCGGCGTGACGGTCCCGCGGCGGGCGTAGTGCATCTGGGTGACGTTGAGACCGCTCCGGGCGCGAAGTCGCGGACGGCGCGAGGCGTCGGGGAATCGCTCGATGGCCCGGTCAGCCTGTTCGCCGCGACGCCCATTGTCCTCCGGTTGAACCGCTCGACCGGCGTACGCTTCGACGTCGCCGCGCTGGGTGATCCACTCCAGGCGAAGCGGCGGCAGTCCGGCGCGCAGGTCGGTTCGAATCTGCGGATCGGTGTAAGGCCCCGACGTGTCGTAGACGGTCAGCGCAAGCTCCTCCGCCCCGCTGGCGCGAGCGTTCTCGGTGGAGGGGGTAAGACGAATCTCGCGCATGGGGACGCGGACCGTGGGATGAAGACATCCGCCGACGTGCGTCTTGCGCGAACCGGGAAGCGGGGCGCACATCTCGCGGATTCTGACGAGGGCGTCGGCGGAGGCCTCTGAATCTCCCCCGCGCGGCGGCTTCCTGCCCTTGGACGTCGGCGGCGACTCGAGGCCGGATGGCGGATTGGATTGCAACGTGGTCATGGATGGTCCTCGCAAACAGGCGGTCCGTGGTCGTCGGCAAACGCCTCGACAGGCGGCGAAGATCGGTAGGGGTCCGATGAACGGACGGGGTGGCGTCGCTTCCCTACGCAGGTACCTCGCCGACCCGCCCAACGATTCCGTGCAGGCCGCCCTGATCAGGTTCAAAGGCTATGCTCTCAGTCCGCCGTCACGGCGAACACACCTAGCGACGAGCGGGTTTATAGCCTCCGTGCCCGGATGCGTCAACCGCGATCGCGGCCTGTCACACGGGAGAAGGCCGGGCCGGCGCGATCGGCATCCTGGTTCGGCGCATCGGGCGGAACAAGCGGACGCGCGGGCGGGCGCTAACATGGCCACGCAAGCGTGGCCATGCCACCCGACCGTATGTCATTGAACAGACCATGACCTAGCCGGGTTGGTCTTCGGCGCCGTCGGGCTGGTATTCGTAGAAGGTGCGAAGCTGCTCGCGGAAGTATCCGCCGCGGGCGACGCGCGCGGCGTTGAGGACGGTTCCGAACAGGCGGGCGTTGACTTCGGTGAGCAGCGTCCACGCCCGCCGGGCGATCCCGCGCGAACTGCGATTGGCCCGGATGACCAAAATCGCACCATCGACCGCTGCCGAGAGCACGGCGGCATCGCTGGCCAGGAGGATCGGCGCGGTGTCGAAGATGACCTGTTCGTACTTCGAGGTCGCCTCGTCGAGGAATCGCCGCAGGTGCTGACCGCCCAACAGTTCCACGGGGTTGGGCGGAGTGGGTCCGCTGCCCAGGACGTCCAACTGCGGCTGATCCGTCTTGCCGACCATGTCCGTCCAGGCGCCGTCGCCGATGAGCACGTTGCTCAGACCCCGCGCGCCGACGTTGGCGAACACGCGCGACAAGGCGGGCCTGCGGAGGTTGGCGTCCACCAGCAGCACGCGGCGGCCGGCTTGCGCCAGCGACAGGGCAAGGTTGCAGGCCACCGAGGTCGTTCCGTCCTCCGGTCGCGCGCCGACGACGGCGATGCTTCGCTGCTTGTCTGCCGGGGCGCTGAACTGCAGGTTCGTGCGGATCCGCCGGAAGGCTTCGGCGACCATGGATCGGGGCACGTCGCGGACCGCGGTTTCGACCTTTTCGATGGGCACCTCGTCGTCGTCGACGTCGGGCACGATCCCCAGGACAGCCGCTTCGACGTGTCGGATGAGATCCTGCGGCGTGCGCACGGACTTGTCGAGCAATTCGACGCCCAACCCGACGCCCAAGGACAAGATGACCGCGAGGAATCCGCCCACGGGAATCAGGTACAGACTCGGCGTACTGCGTTCGAGCGGCTTGATCGCGGGTTGGGCGACGTTCACGCGGATGGCGGTGCGTTGATCCTTCACCCGTTGCAACCCGCGGACGTACTCGATGAGTTGATCGCGGTCGCCGAGGTCGCGGTTGACCTCTCCGGCGATCTCGGTGTAGTCGAACAGCAACCGGTCCTGGTCCTGCTGCTGGGCCTCGGCGCGCTGCAGGTTTTCCTGGGCGAGGAAGAGCGCGTGCTGGGTGTTGAGGTAGGCGGTGTTCGCGGCTTCGCGGATATCCGAGCGGCGCTCGCGGAGTTTTTCCAGTCGCCGCTCGCTGAGCTTTTCGTCGGCCGCGCGGATCTGAGCGTCGAGGCGGCGGACTTCCTTGTGCTCCGGGCCGTAGACTTCGGCGTCGGCGGCCCGCTGCTGTTCGAGCAGGAACATGGCCCGGGCCAGCTCGGCCACCTGCGGATCCTGCTCGACGATGGCCCGGTCCTCGGCGGTGATCGGAATGCTCTCCGGATCGTTGTAGATCGCGCGGTATTGCTCGAGCTGGGAAAGCTCCAGTTGCAGTTGGGCCACCTGGTCGCCGTACTGACGGACTTGCTGGGCGGTGATGTTGTTGGCCGGGTCGCGCAGCCCGCCGGAGGGCATGCGCTGGGCGATCCCGCGAAGACGGTCGCGCTTGGCGGCGATGTCGCGTTCGATGGTCTCCTGTTCCTTCTTGGCCTGATCGAGGGCGGTGGCGGTGAACTCCTCTGTCGATCGCTTTTTGACGTTGAAATACCACTGGTTGACGACTTCGTTGATGATGGTCGGAGAATCCTCGGGGTTGCGGCACTCCATGATCACGCGCAGGAAGTTGGTGCCCCGGGCGGGGCCGGCCGACAGGTCGTCGTCCAGCTCGATCATCGGCTCCCTGCCTCTTTTCATCACCCGCTTGAACCAATCGGTTTCGCGGACCGCGGTGACCTTCAGTGCGTCGTTGAGGATGTTGGGGCTTTTCAGGAGCAGCGCCTGGGTGAGGACGAAGCGTTCGTGCTCGTCCTGCCTGAGGCGCTGCTGCTCAAGCGAAAGTTGCAGTTCGGGAACGTTGGAGATGCATTCGATGAGGCATTCGCCGCGATACCCCGGGAACAGGAACCACCAGGCCACGAATCCGCCGAGGGTCAGCGCCAGGAACACGAAGAACAGGATGACGATCAGCGGCATGCGCCGCCGGAGCATGGAGGTTACGTCGCCGAAGGTAAGCGTCCCGCCTCCCTCGCCGCCCGCCGGATGAGCGAACGGAGTTTGCAGCTCCTCGGAGATGGTCGTCGGCGCGGTCGTCATTCTTCCTTCTGCATGTCAAAAGGTCCAGGCTAGATCGCTTGGTCCGCAACCTCCACGAACAAATGGCTCAGCAGGTACCCGATGGCGGAAAACAATCCCAGCGCCAGCAGGAGCATGGCGACGCCGAGCATCTGGTGCGGGGTGCCCTGGGCGAGGTCCGTTCGTCCGTGGATCGTCAACAGTCCCGTCACCGTCACGCGTATGGTGTTGCAGAACAAGGCGATCGGCACGCAGGAAGCCACCATGATCGCCCGCTGCCACATCGGTCGTTCGCCAAGATAGGCCATGGCCACGCCCAGGGTGACGAAGGCCATCATCAACCGCATTCCGCTGCACGCCTCTTCGACGTTGAGCTGACCCACGCGACCGCCAGGAGCGATGTAGTCGATGACCACGGTCTGCGCTTCGGTGTGCAGGCCGTCGATGAACAGGGGCATGAGGGCGGCGGCGGCCGTCGACGCCCATGCACGCAGTGGGAACGTCATTTCAAAATACAACCGCTGCGGCAGCGGAATCGCGAACGCCAGGAAGGCGATTGGGAACCACAACGCCCCGGCGGCCCGCCAACCGCCAACCAGCAGCACGGCTCCAAAGATCGTTCCGAGCATGGACAGGGCTTGCGGATAGCCCATCGGAATCACCCAGGCGAACACGAAGTTCATCGCCAACGACCCCGCCAGGACAACCGCCCCCCAGTACGTCGGCCGCACGACGTACCGGCGAAGCTCGCCCCACCGCGAGTAGACGAAATAGGCGCTGAACACGGGGATCAACCAGCCGTGCGACCAGTTGCCGTCGTTGAGCCATCGGGACACCAGCAAGCTCTGAATCGGCGCCCAATACACCGTAAGCACCAGAAGCGCGAGCACCGCGGCCTGCGCCCAGAGAACCGCCGCCGGCGACTTGGGGTCGTCATGCACGTTCGCGGTCGCCGGCAGGGTGGGCGTCAAGCGATTCATCCTCTAGGGAAAAAGCTGCTGTACCAGGCCCGGCTCGTTGTGCGGGTTTTGCCGCACGGCGAACGAGTCCACGTCGGCGAAGTTCCGGGCGTAGGTATACGAATATCCGACGTTGGTGATCGGATTCGGAAGCGTCAACCCGCGGATGCGCTGCAGAAACGGCGCGAGCGGATGCGTCCCCACGTTGATGATGTCGCCGCGGCGAATGAAGAAATCGGGATCCTTGCCCGCGAAGACGCGGTCAAGGTCCACTTGGATCATCTGATCGCGGCGACCCAGGCGGCGATACACCGTACAGCGGTCCGGCCAGGCCAGGCTGGACAATCCCCCGGCGGCCGCGATCGCCGCCTTCAGGGTCACCGGTTCGGCATTGAAGGTAAACGTCCCCACGCGGTTGACTTGTCCCATGACGTAGTAAACGCCGATCTCGCCGCTGACCACGCGGATCACGTCGCCCGCACGGACGGTGAGGTTGATGTTTTGGTCACCGGCGCGAAGCAAGTCAGCCGGGACAACCAGGATGCGGTAGGACGTCTCCCCGGCGATCCTAGCCCAGTTCACCGCAGGCATGATGGTGTCCACGGTCGGCGAACGGCCGGAGCCGGCCTGGGGATCGCGCCCCGGGCTGGAATACGCGGGGTTCACGACGAACTCGCCGCCGACAAAAATGAACGGATCAATGGCTTCGGGTTCCAGATTTTCAGGAACCTCCCGCGGCATCCGCGGCGGCGCTTGGGGGCGTTCGATGGGCTTTTCTTGCCTGGCGTCGACGACGTTCAGCAGATCCTCGACAGCCTCGCGGCCCGGATCGCGCTCGGCGTCGTCCGGACGCGCCGCGTCCTGGACCGGCGACGCGGCACCGAGCGCCGGCGGGGACGCGACCAGCGTCGTTCCCCTGCCCGAGTGATGCAACGAACGCTCGCCGGGCACGTCAGACGCATGTTCGCTTGATTCTCCCGGGACTTGGTCGGCGGCGTCCTTGCGAAAAATGTAAATCTCGGTGACGAACTCGTTGAGACCTCCGACCTGATTGATGGCCTCGAGTAACCGCAGATCCGGTCGGCGAATCGGGAACGTGCCCGCGCGCAGCGGAGCGTCGTTGGCGGCACTGACCCCGATTCCGAAGATGGAATAGGTGGCCCGGTTGAGAAAGGCGGGATTGATCGTCACTTCGGGGGTCAATAGAACGCCGCGATCACGAAGGGATTCCGAGATCGCGTCCTGAAGTTGCGGGACGGTAAGCCCGGCGGCCTGAATGCGTCCGACGACGGGAAGATTCAGGTATCCTTCGGGAGCGACAACGAGCTGCCCCTGCCAGGGCGTCTGCCGCTGCCGAAGCTCGTTGATCTCGATGAGGAGCGTGTCCCCGCCGGAGATTGGGTACTCCTGGGGAATGACCCGCAGGTCGTCCGGGGTCGGATAGGTTGCTCCGGGGATGCCTGCCGGAAGGTCTTCGAGCGTGAGCGACGTTCGAATGTCCTGGATCGCCGTTCGGTCGAACGATCCGACGGTCGTCGGATCAAGCCAGCCATTGATGATCGAGTTGCAGGCAGGGAGGGTGCAGGAGAGGAATAGTCCCGCGCCGACCCGGCAGAGGGCGGATAGCGCGTCCCGTTGCATTCCCTTGCGTACGAACCCCATCCGCATCCTGCCTCGTCCACGCAGGCCGTCGCGTCGCGCGTAACTCCCGCCGGGTTAATGAGTTCCGGCGATCCCGCATCCACGCTATCGGAAGGCGCGGTGCACGGGGTTTAAGCCCTCCGCCGCAGACTCCGTCGCGGCGACGCGGGTCGCAGCCTATCACGAATTGACCGATGACCGCAACCCCGCCTCGACGGGATTTCCTCGACGCACCCCCCAGCACTGACAACCGTGGTATCATGCGTTGGGGACGCGAAGGGCGGCGGTCGCCGCGGAGCGCTCCGATGACCCGATCCACGGACCTCGACCGGTACGACAATGACTCGACGCATCACACTCCGCCCTATTGTTCGATCGGTTTTCATCACGCTGGCGGTCGCAGTCGTCGGCTGTGTTTCGCTGGTCGTGCCGACGGATTCCGGCGGCCCGGGAGGCACCGGCTTCCCCGACGATGGCGACGGAGGCGGCGAGGCTGTGCCTACCGTGCGGCTGTCGGTCTCGAATGTCACGCCGCAGCTTTTCGAAGAAGTCGTCTTTCGTTGTGAGGTCTCGAGCGGGGGCGACGGCGTCACCTACGATTATCAGCCGGCGTCAGCGCGACTGACGGTCAACCACGCCGCCGGGACTGCGCTGTTGATTGTCTCGGAGTCGGACCTCGGAACAGCCATGAGCATTACCTGTACCGGCGAAAATGCGGCCGGGGTCGGACCAGCGTCGAACTCCGTGACCGTCACGCCCGCCGGATCGTAACCGCCGTCGCCTGGGCACGGATCGTGGAGCGGTCGCCGGCAAGCGACGGTGCCGGTAGGGTCGTCAGTGATTGCGCATCCTCACATTCGTACAATCAGGCCGGCGGAGTGCCCCATCGACCCACGATTATCGGCCTCTTCCGCATCCGCGGGCGACAAAGGGGATGAGGCCCAGCGGGTGCATTCCGGTACGTCGCCATGGGATCGCTCGCCCGCCGGGCTGACTTGGCAGGTGCCCGGCGGCGAGCTCGTTTTCTTCTCCCGGTTACGAGCCTATGATCCTTCCAGGAGGGGATGGAGGCATGGTCGTGCTCGCGTATCATTGGTTTTTCCCGCGCAAAGCGCGGATCGCTCTGTTCACGCTGCTGATCTACGCGGCGTTGTGTTGACGCGACCACCGCGAGCCAGTTCCCATCCCAATCCATGTTTGAACGCCCCGCTTGATGCTTTCGGTACTCGGGGGCGAATGGCGGTTCGCCACGCCGCACGGGCTGACCCTTGACACTTGGCGCCAAGGGGAGCAGCCCGCGGCCCGCCATGCCGCGAACTCAGACGAGAACTCGGATCACTCCTTGCCGTCGTCGCGGCGGTTCCGTATTGTTTTGCCGATGTCCTTCGGCGACGCTCAAGCTCGTTGCACCCTGGCCCTCGAAGATGGGACGGTCTTTTTCGGCCGGCGCCTCGGCGCCGAGGGGACGCAAACGGGCGAGGTCGTGTTCAACACCTCGCTGACCGGCTACCAGGAGATCCTCACCGACCCCTCGTATTGCGGACAGATTGTGACCATGACCTATCCGCAGATGGGCAACTACGGCGTGAACGAGGAGGACGTTGAGTCGGCCCGACCTCAGGTGGCCGGATTCGTGGTCAAGGAATCTGCGGGGAGGTTCAGCAACTTCCGGGCGGCGCGGTCACTGGATGACTACCTTTCCGCCCACGGGATCGTCGGCATTTCCGGGGTGGATACGCGGGCGCTGACCCGCAAGCTCCGCGTCGACGGGGCGATGCGCGGCGTGATCACCAGCGAGATTGACGACCCAGCCGAGTGCGTGCGGAAGGCACGGGAAGCGCCGTCGCTGGTCGGGGCGGACCTCGTGCGCGTGGTCGCGCCGAGCGATCCCTACGACTGGTCCACGCCATCGGATCCCGCGTTTGTCCGGCGACGCACGGACCGGCCCGAAGCACCGGGCGAAATCGGCAATCCCCTGGTCGTGGCCATCGACTGCGGCATGAAGAGGAACATTCTGCGGAATCTCGTGGACCTTGGGTGCCGCGTTCACGTCGTCCCGCCGACTTGGGATGCGAAGCGAATCCTGGAATGCAAGCCCCAAGGCGTGTTCGTCAGCAACGGACCTGGCGATCCGGCCGCCGTTCACTACGCCATCGACCTCCTACGGAACCTGATCGGAAAAGCGCCGATTTTCGGCATTTGCCTGGGCCATCAACTGCTGGCCTTGGCCCTGGGGGCCGAGACGTTCAAGTTGAGATTCGGCCATCGCGGCGGCAACCATCCGGTCCGCAACCTGACCACCGGTCGGGTGGAAATCACCTCACAGAACCACGGCTTCGCGGTCACGACCGATTCGCTCGAGCGGGCGGGCGGCGTGCCCACACACATGAACCTCAATGACCAGACGCTGGAAGGCTTCGTCCACCGGGAACATCCGATCCTGGGTGTCCAGTACCATCCGGAGGCCAGTCCCGGCCCGCGCGATGCAACCTATCTGTTCGATTGCTTCGCAACAATGATGCGGACCGGTCGTCCGCCGACCGGCGGCGACATGTTCGGCGCACAGCAGGCCCTGGCGTCCCGCCCCAGCGCGCCGATCCGGTCATGATCCGGCTGGTTGCCGCGGTTACGCGGAAAATGCGCTGCGGCATCGTCATATGCGCCGTCCGTAGCGACCACGGAAAACTAGTGCTCCGAAGCAGCCAAACATTCGAGTAGGGTTCTTCACCGCTTGCGGTGGGGAACGGACGAAGAGCGGGAACTCTCAGTCCCCCAGCCCAAGGACTGGGGCACCCAACCCGCAGCTTTAGGTGCGATGCACCACTCGCTCTTCACCTGCGCTTTCCCGAACCGGCGGCGTCCATCCACCATCGTAGGCCGACCGGCAGCAGTGGTTCTGCCCGATAACTTCAGACGGTCCGGGAATCATCCGATGCACCGCTGCCGCGCAGTGAGTGCGCCCGCTCCTGGTGTACGGGGAGGCGCGGGCCGCGCTACGCGTTGACCGTGGATCAGAACGGACTTGTCGGGCACAAGGATCACGACGATGTATACGACCCATTTCGGACTACGTTGCCTTCCCTTCGAGGATCGCGCGGACACGCAGTTCCTCTTTTCCACGCCGGAGTACGAGGAAACGCTGGCGGCGATGGAATACGAAGCCCGTTATGGCAAGGGAATCGCCCTGATTCTTGGCGAGGCGGGAACCGGAAAAACGCTCCTGATTCGGTCGTTGCTTCTTCGTCTGAAGACCATCGATCGGGCGGTGGTTCTTACCTGTCCGCCGAACGGAACCATGGACCTGGTCCGCGAGTGCTGCAAGGGTTTCGGCGTGACGCTCCCGTCCGCCCCGAGCACGACGCGGCGACTGAACCGTCTCCGTCGACACCTCGAACGCAACGTCAAGGCCGGCTGCCTCTCCACCCTGGTTGTGGACCAGGCGGAGAATCTCAGTCCCGAGGCGTTCTCCGACCTGTCGGCGCTGACGGATCTCAACGGTGAGCGCGGCCGGCTGCTGAGCGTCGTGCTCTCCGGTCAGCCTCGCCTTCGTACGCAACTTTTTCAGCCGGAACATGCCCGGCTGCGACAACGGCTCTTCGGCGAACGGACGGTCATGCCGCTGACGCCGAGCGAAACCGAGGCCTACGTGATCCATCGCCTGCGCGTCGCGGGCGCCGTGGATGACGGCGTCTTCGACGCCAAGTCAATGGCATTGATCCACGAGGCATCGGGCGGCGTTCCGCGCATGATCCATAAGATCGCCAACGCCGCGATGCTGGCCGCCTTTGGCGCGGGACGCAGGAGGATCGACGCAGGCATGGTATCCGAGGTCACCCACGGAAAGGTGCTGAGACAGCGGACCGCCGACGCCGCGTTCATCCAGGCGTCCTCGGAGATCACGGCTCGCGCCGCCGTTCCGATGAGCGCGGCGGTGGAATCGCCGTTCGCTCCGATGGCGATCACTTCGGACAGGCGGGATTGGAATTGGACGACCGGTTCTTCCCTGAATCACCTGGACGCCACGGAGGAGGCCGCGCCGGACGACCCCACGGGGGCAGCCATCGTCGACGGCGCCGCGTGCGGCATTTCGTCGACCCGCGTCGGCGCTTCCGCAGCGACGGCGTTCGATGCAACAATCTCGACGCTCAGCGAGGAGGACATTGTTCTTCAATGCGAACGCCTCGAACAGACCCTCGCCCGCGCGGAGCGCATCAACACCACGAGCGAGGCGACCTTAGCGCAGATTCAGGCCGTTGAGAAACACGTGCAGACGTTGGCCGACCGCGCGATCAAGGTCTCGGCAAAGCTGGACGGGTCGGTGCAACAAGGTCTGTCGGCCGCCGGCGACGTGAACACACGAATCGATCGCGCGCTGATGGAGCTGGACCGTCGGGCGGCGGCCATCGAGGCGCGGGTCTCCCGCGCCGTCGCCCTGGCATCGCAGGCCGACACCCAGGCGCAGCAGTCGCAAGCCCTGACCGAGCAGGCCGAGGGCGTGGAGACGCGCCTGACCGGACTGGCCGAGCAGCTTGCCGACCGGGCGGAAGAGGTCCAGGAACGGATGGCCGCCCTGCTGACCAGAATTCAAAACGCCGAGGAGACGGAAGCTCGGCTACAGAATGTCACCGTCCGCGCGGGGTCCATCGGCGCGGAGGCGGATACCCGGGCCGCTGTCGTCGAGACGAATCTCCGGCGAACGCTCGAAACCGCGGAAAAACGCTTCCAAGGCGCGGCCGAAGAAATACAGCGCAAGATCCAGGCGACGATTGATCGCGG
>JBBTCJ010000082.1:0-4829 GCA_038043285.1 Planctomycetota bacterium
TTCGCCCCTGGATACGCGCCGACCCAGAGGCAAGAGCCGCTCGAACGTCGTTCCACGCGAAGCAGCCGCGCTCAACCGACCCCGCCGGGAACCAACGTTGATGGGCGAATTGTAGGGGTGTGACGTGTCAAGTCAACGCCTGCCCCAAAAAAAGTTTCGCCCCACAACGCTCCGGTCTCCACGCCACGGAACAGGCCTTCCGACCCATCAAGCTGCAAGGAAACCGTTCATTGGTCATCGGTCCCGGCAACGGGAAAGCTTGAACTTTTGCTTTCCCCAGCCCCTCCAGGGTAACGGTCCGGCGGTTGCCGGGTATGCGCGGCTTCTCCAATCGCCCGCGACTCAATACGCCGTAACCTAATAGAAAAACATAAGTTACGTGGCCTTCGGTGGAGGCGAGGCGGTGCGGGAGTACTTGAAAAACCCCGTGGAACAGGCGTCTGTCGTGCAGCGAAGCTGTGGACTTTTAGCCGGTGCAGAAATAGCCCCGCGCTTTCGAGGGCGTGCGAGTCTTTTCGCCCGCAGGGCGCGCGCCCGTTCCCAGTACGTAGGTCGGGCTTGGCCCAATGGCACACCCCATCCAGGCTCTCACGCTCGACCGTTGGACCTACCTCGTCTTCACGAGGTGTTCCACCACGGCGGGGTCGGCCAGGGTGGTGGTGTCTCCGACGTTGCCGAGGTCGCCCTCGGCGATCTTGCGGAGGATGCGGCGCATGATTTTGCCGGAGCGGGTCTTGGGCAGTCCGGGGGCCCAGTGAATCACGTCGGGCATGGCGATGGCGCCGATCTGCTTGCGGACGTGGGCGGAGAGTTCCTTCTTCAAGGCATCGGAATACTCGTGCCCGACTTTCAGCGTAACGTAGGCGTAGATGCCCTGTCCCTTGATCTCGTGCGGGTAGCCGACGACAGCGGCTTCGGCGACGGCGAGGTGCGACACCAGGGCGCTTTCCACCTCGGCGGTCCCCAGGCGATGGCCGGAGACGTTGATGACGTCGTCGATGCGTCCGGTGATCCAGTAGTACCCGTCCTCGTCGCGGCGGCATCCGTCACCGGTGAAGTACAAGCCGGAACAACGCGTGAAGTAGGTTTCCTTGAAGCGCTCGTGCTGGCCATAGACAGTGCGCATGATTCCCGGCCAGGGTTCCTCGATGAACAGCGCTCCGGTCCCCGGTCCTTCGATGCGCTGGTTCTTCTCGTCCATGAGCACGGGTATGACGCCGAACCAGGGGAGGGTGGCGGAGCCGGGCTTGGTGGGGATGGCGCCGGGCAGCGGGGTCATTAATACGCCGCCGGTTTCCGTTTGCCACCAGGTGTCGACGATGGGGCAGCGTTCCTTCCCGATGAGGCGGTGATACCACATCCAGGCTTCGGGGTTGATGGGTTCACCGACGGTTCCGAGGAGCTTGAGGGAGGAGAGGTTGCGTTTGAGCACGTGCGAATCGCCCTCGCGCATGATGGCGCGAATGGCGGTGGGGGCGGTGTAGAACTGGGTGACCTTGTACTTGTCGACGACGTCCCAGAATCGTCCGGCGTCGGGGTGGGTGGGGATCCCCTCGAACATGATCGTCGTCGCCCCGGCGCAGAGCGGGCCGTAGACGATGTAAGAGTGTCCGGTGACCCAGCCGATGTCGGCGGTGCACCAGAAGACGTCCCCGTCGTGGTAGTCGAAGATGGTCTTGAAGCTGAAGGTGACGTGGACCATGTAGCCGCCGATGGTATGCAGTACGCCCTTGGGTTTTCCGGTGGAGCCGGAGGTGTAGAGGATGAAGAGTGGATCCTCGGCGTCCATCCATTCGACGTCGCAGTCGGGGGAGGCGTCGCTGATGAGTTCGTGCCACCAGTGGTCGCGGCCATCGACCATGTTGACGGGCATCTTCTGCCCGCCGAGTCGCTTGTAGACGATGCAGGTCTTGACCTTGACGCCCCGGGCGGCGGCGGCCTTCATGGCCTCGTCGGCGTTGACCTTCAGGCCGATGGCCTTGGGTCCGCGCATCACGCCGTCGGCGGTGATGAGCGTCTGACAGCCGGAGTCGACGATGCGGTCGGCCAGCGAGTCGGGGCTGAATCCGCCGAAGACCACGGAGTGGACGGCGCCGATGCGAGCGCAGGCGAGCATGGTGATCGGCAGTTCCTTAATCATGGGCATGTAGATCGAGACCCGGTCGCCACGTTTGACGCCGTGCGACTTGAGCACGTTGGCAAACTGGCAGACGAGGGCATGGAGTTGGCGATAGGTCAACCGGTCGTCCTCGCCGACGTCGTTGCCCTCCCAGAGGATGGCGGTCTGGTCGCCGCGGGTGTCGAGATGCCGATCGAGGGCGTTGTAACAGATGTTGGTTTGTCCGCCGCCGAAATACTTGATGGCGATGTCGCGTTTGAAGTCGAACTCGCGGACCTTGGTCCACTTGCGGTTCCAGTGGAACTGGCGAGCGATCTCGCCCCAAAATCCTTCGGGGTCGTTGATGGAGCGATCGTACATCCGGTGGTAATCGTCCATGGACTTGACGTGCGCTCCCGCGGCGAACTTGGCTGGCGGAGGGAACATACGACCTGTAGGCTGCGTGGTTTGGCTCACGGACATTGACAACACTCCTTTTTGCTAGGACTCAACCGAGAATCCAGCCAACGCGGGTTCTCATCGGCTCGGTCGCTGGTCGGGCTGCGCGGGATAGAGCCTCGCGCGAACCGCTGCGCTTGTCAACGCTTCGTCGGATCGCGTGCACGGCCTTTCTTTCGGCAAGAATCGGGCGGGAGACCGGTTCCCGGCGTGGTTCCGCGAAAACGATCGTCGGCGTGGCCGGCACGGCGGTCATCATCCGCGTGGTGCCTCCGGAAGAACCGCTGGTGCTCTGGGCATCGGGCCGGTAGCTCCGCGGGCAGTGGGTCGTGCGGCGAATCAACAGTCGCTCGTTCTTCTTGCATCCGCGCGGGCAATAGCCCGCGGCTCGGGAAAGAAGAGCCGGCTGCGACTGAGTTTCTTGTGTGAGCATCCTATTCGCGTTTACCAGGCAAGCCTTCCGGGCCGGCATCCTGGGCGAGCATCTGCACGATCCGCGAGGCGGTTCGCCGGGTCGCACCCTGATTCTTTGAGACGACCTCGCGCGCTCGACGTCCCATGTTTGAGGCCGACGTACTATCAGCCAGCAACCGGCGCACCGACGCGGCCAAATCGTCGGCGGAGCGTACGACGCGGACGGCCTCCGCGCCGTGAAGGGCGTGGACGGCGGCCTCGAAGTTTTCCATGTGCGGGCCGACGATCAGTGCCTTGCCCAGCGCGGCGGCCTCCATGGGGTCCGATCCTCCCATGTTGACCAGCGATCTTCCGACGAAGATCACCGAGGCAAGCGAATAGAACTTCCGCAGTTCGCCCATGGTGTCGCCGAGGATCACGGCGTTGTCGAGCGAGGGGTGCGTCGGCGAGCCATCGGGACAACGGCTCCGTCGAACGCACGCATACCCCGCGTTCTCAATGCTCCGCGCGACTTCATCGAACCGTTCGGGCTTGCGCGGAACGATGCACAAGAGCGGCGTTCGGTTTGCTTCAGAGTCATCGGCCCGCACCCGGCGTTCTTGTTCGGTCAGCTCCGCGCCCCATCGACAATCGTCAATCGACAATCGACCATGTCTTTGATTCTCTCGCTCGCGCTCGCGGTTTTGACGCACGTTGTCGATCGCCATTTGTCCGCTTGGCACGCCTTGTGCCGCGTCGCGCGAGGATCGAACAAGCGTTCGATAGGCTTGCAGGATGATCTCCTCCTCCCCGTCGCCGGTGCTGCCGCAGACCCACAGCGGGCGAGGGGCGTCGATACCCAACGCCGCCGCGAGTTCGGCGTCGCCGGACACGCGTTCGGCAAGTTGGGCGGTGTCCCATTTCATGGAAGAGGTGACTTCGACGCGATCGGGGGTGACGCCGGCTTCGCGGAACCGGGCGGCGATGGTCTCGTCCTGCGCGCCCACCCAGGCGAGGTCGGCGAACATGGCTCGTCCCGGCGGACCCAGCCAGTGCAAGCGTCTGGCACTGCGCTTGGTCATGCGTCCGTTGACGACTACAACCGGAATTCCCCGGCGCGCGGCCAGGCGCGTCAGGTTGTACCAGACTTCAAGCTCGACGAGCACGATCATCGACGGCCGGATGTGGCGTAAGACGCGCGAAATGATGAGGCTGAAGTCGAGCGGGAAACGGAAGACCCGCTTGGGTCCGTAGCGCTGCGCGCCGCGCGCGAATCCGGTGTCGGTGGTGGTGGAGAAAACGAACTCGACGTTGGGTCGGAGTGCGTGCAGCGCCTCGACGAGCTTCGGGGTGGCGTTCATTTCGCCGAGGGAGACGGCGTGAATCCAGATTCGGGGTTTTTCCGGGCGGGGCAGACGGAGGAATCCGAACCGTTCGCTCCACCCGCGGCGGTTCTTGCCGACGATCAAGACTTGATACAGGGCGACGGGGAGGTAGGTCAGCCCCGCGAGCAAATAGAGAAGGTCCGCAACCCAGCGCATGGAGGCGCGATGCTATGGGCGGGGTTTGTTTCGGGCAAACCCGGGAAGTGGCGCGAAGTCGGTGAGGAGGGTCTGCGCGCCGGGTGCCCCATCCTTTCCGCGCGGAAAAGGGGGACCGTCTCCGGTGGAATGGACAGTGGACTTGCCGTCTGATCCTTCCCCCATTCATCGCTGCGCGATGGACGAAGCCCCACGCCAGTTCCAGGAATTCGGCGCCAGAAAAATGGTAGCGTCGTCCGGTCGCCCCGGGCTACATTGGCGGCATTCGCCGCGTCCGTGCGGGTGCTCGGGGGCTGTCGGGTGCCGGGGCGCGGCCGCTGAACTTAATCCGTCGAAGC
>JBBTCJ010000083.1:0-2197 GCA_038043285.1 Planctomycetota bacterium
ACTGAAAGAAATTGACATCGGTCAAGCGTATTGCGAGTCGTGCAAAACACCGGTTAAGCTGAAGTGCCCGAAATCGAACGCTGACACGGACCACCCCATGCACAAGGAACAGCAGAAAGGCGTCGATGTCGGAATTGCGACGCTAATGCTGGCAAAGACTGACAAATATGACACGTTAATCCTCTCGTCCGGGGATGGGGATCTGTTGGACGCGGTCGAGCACGTTGTAAGCCTGGGTAAACAATTTGAGCTGGTTGTGTTCGGAGGCGATGGCAAGGAAACTGTGTCAACCGAACTCCAGTCGCGGGCTGATCGTGTTTATTGGATCAATGATTTTGTAAATGACGTGACGCGGGACAAATCAGGGCCCAAGGCCGCCGCAGCGCCGGGTTGAGCGACATGCCAAAGGAAAAGAGCGCCGCGGATAAACCGCGACGCTACATTTGGCCGCCCGAACCGGGTATACAGCGGCGAGGTGGTAGATAGGCATGTTGGTTTCCTTCAACTGGCTTCGGGATTTCGTTGAGCTTCCGGCGGATTTTGATCCGCGGGCGCTCGCGGAGCGGTTTACGCGCACCGCGGCTGAGGTCGACGGCGTGCACTGCATTGCGGTCGCCGCACAGGGTCTGATTGCCGCCCGAATCGAGAACGTCGCGGATTTGCCGGGCACGGGGAACCGACGCCTGGCGACGCTCCACGTCGGGGGCGGAAAGACGGTCGAGACGGTGACGATCGCACCGCTGCTGCCGGTGGGACGATGCGTCGTATATGCGCCGCCGGGAGCATCGATCGCTTCGCTCGGCGAGCTGGAGGCGGCCACGGTCGCTGGCAGGACCAGCACCGGAATGATCCTCCCCGGCGAGGCCCTGGGGATCGAGAAGGCGATTCAGGAGGCCATCGTTCTCGGCGACGAGTTTGCCCCCGGCCAGGAACTTCCGGCCGGCGGGTTCGACGACTGGGTGATGGAGATCGACAACAAGTCGATCACCAATCGCCCCGACCTTTGGGGTCATTACGGAATCGCCCGAGAGGTTGCAGCCATCCTGCGTTTTCCGCTGAAGCCGTACCCGGTCACACCGGCGGCGGAATTGAGGCCCACCGCGTTGCGCGAGATTCCGATCAAGATCGCTGACGCGACGGCATGTCCGCGCTACAGCGGGATCACGGTGGAGGGTGTGCCGACGCAACCGGCGCCGCTGTGGATGCAGCTTCGCCTCGGTCATTGCGGGCAGCGCCCCATCAGCGGCCTGGTGGACCTCACCAATTACATCATGATGGACCTCGGTCAGCCGATGCACGCCTTTGACGCGGCCAAGGTCGATCGCGTCGAGGTGGATCGGGCGAAGGAGGGAGAACGGTTCCACACGCTCGACGGCGTGGAACGGACATTGGTTGCCTCCGACCTGATGATTCAGTGCACGGGAAGGTCGGTGGCGCTTGCCGGGGTGATGGGCGGGTTGGAAACGGAGGTCGGCGAAGCCACCACGTCGCTCCTGCTCGAGTCGGCCAACTTCCAGGGGGCAACCATCCGGCGAACGGCCAGGCGCCTCGCACTTCGCTCCGAAGCGAGCGCCCGATTCGAGAAGTCGCTGGACCCGGCCAACACCGTTCTGGCGATTCAGCGATTCGTGCACCTCGCGCGATCCATGTATCCGAAGTTGAAGCTCACCAGCGGGCTTTCGGACGCCTATCCCCGCCCGATGCAACCCGCGACCGTCGAGGTTCGTCCCGGCCACGTGGCGCGGACCATGGGCCGCGAGGTCTCCCTGGAAGAAGCCCGACGGGCATTGGCGCCGCTGGGGTTTTCGGTGACCAAACATGACACCGCATGGCGGGTCGGCGTGCCGACGCATCGCGCAACCGGCGACGTCTCCATCGAAGCGGACGTTGTCGAGGAGATCGCCCGCTGCGTAGGCTACGATTCCATCGAGCCGGCCATGCCTCAGGTCGTCGTTCGCCAATTCCCGATGAATCGACTGCACGAGCTGGAACAGCAGACGCTGCGGCATCTGACCGGCGTGCATGGGTTCCACGAGGTGCAGGGGTACGTCTGGTACGACCAGACCTGGCTGGATCGACTCGGCGTGGACCCCGGCGCGTGTCTGGAGTTGCGGAATCCGGCGGCCGAAGGACAGCATCGACTGCGCAGGACGCTCATGCCGAACCTGCTGGCGGTCGCCGCGAGGAACCGGTTTCA
>JBBTCJ010000084.1:0-2083 GCA_038043285.1 Planctomycetota bacterium
GGGCAACCGGGCCCCCAGTTCTCGGGGAACGAACCGCTAGGGCATCGCCGTCCGCAACACATACACAATCTCCGTGAGGCACGCCTGGTTCGATACCCGCGGCCGACCCCCTTGCGACTGCGACGCTCTTTCGGGAAAAACTCCTCGATCTCGCTCCATCATGCGTCCGACACCAACATGAAGGCCATCAATTCGCCTCCATGCTGCCACGGCATTCCGTTTGTCGGCTATCGAAGTGGTTTTGAAACAGTTCCTTAACTACCGAGATCGAGGGCCAGGATGTTTTTCTGATCGCGCAGATACAGAGTTTTGTCAACCAAGGTGGGGACGGTGTATGCTTTGGCATTGAGCATGTTCACTTTGGATTTCACTTTCCACCCTTCGGAGCCGGCGGTGGCGAGGGCGAGCACTCCCCCCTCATCGAGCAGAAGAATTTTCCCATCGCCACACACCAGGTTTGCCTTGGCGAAGCCTCGTTCCTGCCATGCGACTTCACCGGTTTGGGCATTGATCGCGGTTACGAAGTGCGGCCCCATGAGGCCGCTGGAGCCGTAAAAGTAGTCGCCAACGCGTATGACAGTGCCCTGAGTCACCTCCATCTTGTCATTCTTCCATGCTTTTTCGACTTTGGTCTTGCCATCAGTCTTGGAGAATTTCAATCCAACGCTCCCGACCTGGCCAGCGGTCACGTAGAGCAATTTGTCCGAACCCCAGACCGGCGTGGAGATGTTCATTTTCCCCTGGTTTTCAATGGGCTCGCTCCACAGCAAGTCGCCGGTTTTCGGATCCAGCCCGACAATCTGATCCGCCACGAGCACGGCAACCTGATCTTCGCCGCCCACCTCGATCAGGATGGGGGAGGAGTAGAGATTGGCGAAATCATGCTTGTGCCAGAGGAGCTTCCCGTCGGCGAGGCCGAAGGCAGCAACGCCGTAGTTCGCTCCGCCGACGGGCAGGATGAGCGATCCCTTGTAGGCCAGGGGGCTGGCGGAAAAACCGTACTGCGGGGGCATGGCCTTGTATTCCTTGACCAGGTCGTGTGACCAGGCGAGCTTCCCGCTGTTTTTGTCCAGGGCGCGCAACATGCCGGAAACACCGAGCGTGTATATCTTGTCCCCTTTGATCGCCGGCGTGGAGTGCGGGCCTTTGCCGGCCGGGGTCGCCAGCTTCCCAGCGGGATACTTGTGCTCCCACTCGGTCGCGCCGGTTGTCGCATTGAGGGCGACGACTACTTCGTCATCGCCGTTTCGATACATGGTGAAGAGCCGTCCGCCGTCGGCAACGATTGAGGAAAATCCTTCGCCCAAAGGGCGTTCCCAGATCTTCCTGGGGCCGGCTTCCGGCCACTCTTCCGCGAGGCCTTTTGCGGGAGAATGAAAGTCGCGGTTGGGCCCGCCCCATTGGGGCCATTGGGCGAAGGCCGTCGTGTTGGTGTTGTAGATTGGCACTCCGCCGATGATCAGCAAGGGGAGCGTCACGCGATGAAGCCAGTGTGGGCGGCAAATGCGATTGTTCGTCATATCACTTTCCCCGAGTCACAGTGCTTTGAAGAGGGTTTTCTCATGGGCGTCCTTGACCTCAATGCCCGCGTCGCCGTCCCTGGCGACACCCAGCGCGAAGGGAATCGCTTGCCCGACCGCTACCCCGAGTGGTCTGTGGGGCATAGTAACCTCCCGGTGAAGCCGCCCCACAACATGAACCTGTCGAAATCTGTACAAGTTTGCATGAGGGGGGCGGAATGAATCACACCGTCGAGAAGCAACAGCGACGGTTCACTAACCGGAACGACAAGGGGTGGGTTGGAGGTGGCGCTCGGACTTCGGGAGGAGCCGCCGAACCAGGCGATGCGCCTGACCGGGGCCGCCATGCTGGTTTCGCGCAGCGCGAGGGTGTTGCAGCGGCTTCGGCAGTTGAGCTTGTGCGTTCCGCGGGCGAGACGGTGCTCTGCTCACAGGCCGGGCGGGACCGCCAACCCATTGCGGATTGCCGATTGGCCGGCCTCTTTTTGCCCCGGGGTGTAGTCCAAGTTTATGGCGACCCGGTTTCAAAGTCGCGTGGAGCGGCCATGGGAACCCGTTTTCAT
>JBBTCJ010000085.1:0-51901 GCA_038043285.1 Planctomycetota bacterium
TTATGCCACAGGATGCAGCCTTTATCTATCCCCTCGGTGAGAAATCCGGGCTAGGATCGCTGAGACCGTCGTTTCTGGAACCGGCTTCCTATTGGTGAACGCAACCGCTCGAAGTGCACGATACAAACGCCGTCGCCGAAAGATCTACGCAACCTCGGCGACGCGGATGGACTTGGCCTCAGCCGCGCGGGCGCGGCGAGTGGCCTTCCCGTCCAACCGAAGGCGGTGGTGCTGGCGATGGCGGGCAACCGCCCAGCGCATGAGCGGATATGTTCCCGCCGCCAGGATTGCCCCGAGAACCGCCGATCCGACCCACAATTCGGCGCCGAGTCCCAAGAGCATGTCGAGGAGGTCTCCCCAGAATCCAGCGGAAAGCCACGAGCCGTCGGGCAGGCGAAGGGCCGCGGCGGTCGCCGTGGCGGCTTCGGTCGAGGAGGATGCAAAGAACTGGCGTCCCAACATCACGCTGGCTGCGAAGATCGGGATCGCGGTCAAGGGGTTGCTGACCCAGACCATCGGCACGCAGATGGCTTTGTTCGCGCGAAGCAGGGCCGCAAGTGCGACCGCCAAGGCGGTCTGGAGGCCGATGACGGGGACGATGGCCGCGAACATGCCCACGGCGGCGCCCAGGGCAATGGCGTGCGGTGTGTCGTCGGCGTGCAGGATATTGTGAACGAGGAACCGCCGCGTCCGCAGCCAGTACCTCGTGGGCAAGGATGGCAAAACCAATCTCTCCGGCATCAAACCAACCCGCCCCGATCGCGGGACAGAACTCACCAGTGTATCGGAGGAAGTTCGAAAGACCAACAGGATGACGACGCTTCCGTCGCGGACCGTGGACGGCCGGCGTCCCAGGCGCTTCGATGCGCATGATTCGAGGGGTCGGCGGAGTCGTGCCCCTGCCCGAGCCGCCCCGTTCATGGGGCGGGCGCCCCGCGCGGCATGAATGCTGCGACTCGGGTCGACCCGTCAAATGAGGCGTGACGAGCCACCTGAGCCAGAGGCCATCACGCGGTTGTCCGCCATTGCACTTTGGATCGCCTCGATAACCGTTTGCGTTCCAAGGTCGCGCATGCAGCGGTGGTCGTGGGGGCATTGCGAGAGCTTCCGCAGATAGCACGGCGAGCAGGGCAGATCGAGGCGAACCACGGCTTCCAGGCGACGGTAGGGGCCGGTGCGACGGGGATTGGTGGGACCGGTGATGCAGACCAGCGGTTTGGCCAATGCAGCGGCGATGTGCATGACGCCGGAATCCTGACAGAGGACTCCGTCGACGGCCTCGATTACCGCGGCCAGAACCGGAAGGCTCGTACGACCGGAAAGGTCCAGTGGTGACGAACGACAGGTTTGCGCGAGTGCGTGACAAAGAGTCACCTCATCTGCTCCGCCAAGCAAGACGCAACGGCAGCCCCGTTCGTAGAGCGCGTCGATGACCGCGGTGAATCGCTCGGCGGGCCAGACTTTCGTCTCCCATCGTGCCCCTGGGACTACGGCAATGAGCATTGGTCCGTTGACCCCCTCACCCTGCCCTCTCCCCCGGAAAAAGGGGAGAGGTGAAAGGGTCTGCGCGTGAGGTGTTCCCGCAGGTTGCCCCTCGCCGCCGGCTTCCGCATCCTCCAACAGTCTTCGGGCCCCCGAACGGGCGGCGTCGCTGGCGATAAGCGAAAACCGAATCGGCACGTCGGCGAAACCGAGCATTGAGGCGACGGCGTAGTTTCGATCGACGGCATGCTCGTCGCCGGTGCGGGCGGGAAGATGACGGTTGTAGAACCAGGCCGCCCCCTCGCGGGCGTCGGCGAATCCGATGCGGACGGGCGCTCCCGTCGCCCAGGTGAGAAACCCGGTGCGGAACAACCCCTGCAAGTCGACCACGAGGTCGTAATGCGTTGCCCGAAGCCGCCGCACGAAGCGCACCAACTCCACGCCGGCGCGGGGGCTGGCGATCATGCGCCCGAAGCGCTGGCGATCGAACGACACGATGCCGGTCAGGTCGGGATGGTTTTCGAGCAGCGACGAGAAGGTGTTGGAGACCAGCCAATCGATCCTCGCTTGCGGATAGCGCGTACGCAGGCCATGCAAGACAGGAAGGGCGTGGATGACGTCGCCGAGCGAACTGGGCTTGACGAGCAAAATCCGCTCGAAGGCTTGCTGCGAAAGATCGTTGGGTTGGATGGCCGGCGGCACCAGGGCGGTCTATTGGGGCAGCGAGATCCAGCGGTCCTCGGCGACGAGCACTTCGCTGGGGCGGAAGCGGGCCTTGTATCTCATTTTTCCGCTTCCGGCAACGTAGAAACCAAGGTAGTAGTAGGGCAGCCCGCGACGGCGGCAATACTCCACCTCCCAGAGCACGGAGAACGTGCCCAGGCTCCGATCCGCGAAGTCCGGGTCGAAATACATGTACACGCTGCTCAGGCCTTTGGGACATTCGTCCGCGATGCTCACGCCGATCAGATGATCGCCGAGCAGGTAGCGAAACTCCAGGGTTTTTGTCGGCGAGTCGCCGAGGAACTCGCGGAAGGACTCGAAAGTCCGCTCCATGGTGTCATCGTGCTGGAATCCGAGGTACCGGAGGTACAGGTCGAATCGCTGCGGCGTCGGCCTCGGCTCGCCGACCTCCACGACGACATCCGCGTTGCGCCGCTGGACGCGGCGCATGGAATGCGTCGGCTGAAACCGGTCGACAATCACTCGCGTCTGCCGGCACTCTCGGCAGCCACGACAGCGTGGACGATAAACGACTCGGCCGCTGCGGCGAAACCCCCGGGCGAGCAACCGCTCATAGAGTGATCCATCAAGATGGTCCGTCCAATAGACCTCGTTGCGGGACAACAAGCCCGGAAGGTAGGGGCAGGCATGTTCCGGCGTCACGTTGCGCAGGGTGTCGTAGGAGGCCTGCGAACTCGGCATCGGGTCGTCGGATGGATGCAGCCCGTTCATGGATGCCAGAACAGCTCCGCGAGTGCAGTGCCTTACAAAAAAACCGACCGTACCATCCGGACCGCGGACCTTCGGCGCGATCCTCCGCTTCCATCAGAATGACGGCGGGGAAATAGCTTCCCATTCTCATGGACCTGTTCATCGTAGCATCAATTGGGTCGAAGCCAACGGCGCGGAGGCTCCCATTCCGCACGCCGCTTGCGTGCGTTGGCTATGATACGGAATTTCCGGAAATGCAGAGAGATAGCCCGTAGGAGGCACAGGGCCTTTGAAGACTCAGCAAGGCTGCGGAAAGCGTCCGTTGCTTCGGCTGCCCGGGGCGGCTTGTCCGCCCATGCGAACACGGGCAGCAAGCGGCCAGTCGCATCCAACTTGTGGAGTTCCGGACCATCGAATGCCCCTGTGAGGGCACTCCCTCCGAGGTTTCTACTGCGTCCGTGGAGCTTTTCTTGAGCCTCATTCGGCGCGGATTCTGCGCCCAAGGCGCCTCCAGCCATTGCCGATAAAACTTCTGCCGGTGTCTCTCCACATTGGGGGGGAAGTCGGCGGCGGTACCCGGAGCAAGCTCATGCGCATCGATGGCATCGGACATTCACCAGCATTCACGCGGGCGACAAGCCCGGCGGCTAGCGGCAGCGTCGCTGTCGAATCCAGACCCCGGCCGACCGCGCCGCCGATTGAACCAGCCAAGGGTATCGAGCGCGTCGCTGGGAACCAGGACGACGATGACGACAAGATGGTCCACGACGGGGAATCTCCAGACGCTTCGCCGGGGGAACCTCGCGGAGTGCTTCGACTTCTGGAGGCCGGACACTTCCAGGGCGTCGCCGACGTTCGATTGCGAATCAATTTCTTCGACGAACTCTCCGCCCAGGCAGCCGAAGACCTTGGGCAGGCCGTCAAGGAGGGGACTTCGGCGCTGACCGACGCGATTTCACAAAAGGCCGATGAACTGCTCTCGGCGTTCGCGACCGATGACGAAATGAAAGCAATGCTGGCCGATAAGATCGACCAGTTCGCCAAGCAAGTTCAGGACACGGCCTCCGCCGCGAACAGCGGGGAGACCGTGGACCAGGCTGGGTTGATCGACGCCCTCAACTCCTCGTTCGCGGACATGATCGAAGGAATCGATTCTCTCCTCGGCGCCGACGGGCAACCCGACGATACAGCGCCAATTCCGACGACGGACTCCGCCGACCAGACGTTGGAACCTACGTCGCCTCCGGAATCCGAGGATAAGCTCGCCGCTGCGATCAACAGCCTGAAGAGCGCCTTCGCTGACGCCCTGGCCGCATTCCAGGATTCGTTGGAGACCGCTTCGATTCTGCCTGATCCGGCGCCATCTCCGGGGCACGGGTCGGCCTACGACAAGTTCCTGGGGATTTACGATTCGCTCCGATTCGCCGACGCGGGTATCGACAAGACCGCATAGTCAATTCATCGAGGTCGCCGTCGCCGGGGCGCAGCCGGACCACAGACCCCCAAACGGCCTACGGCGCGGACGTTAACGACCGCTTCATCGTCGTGGACGCTGAATCGTTGCGGGCCGGCGCCTCTCGCCTGGTCAACGCCGACGCTCCGCTCTCGCCTTCAACGAGTTCGACGGCGCGAGGAGATCCAAGCTTCGCCGGGGCTTCCGCAATGGCTTTCTGCCACGCCGCCTTCTCGGCGCGAGTGAGCCACTCTTGCAACTTCGGTCGAACGCGAGCGGCAGTGGTCCTCAGCGGCGTCTTGGGTTTTCGCCCCGTGAGGTCGATGAGTCCCGAGTCGATCAACCGTGCGAGAATGTCGAAGAGCACTCGGCCCATCTGCGGCGTCACGACGCCCAGTCGAACCTCCCGGTAGAGACGATCCATCGCCTTGCCAACCGCCGCCGTCGAGGTCAGCCTGCGGAGATAGCCGTCGGGCAGCTTCGCCAGCGGATTGCGGGGTCGCTTGCGGGTGATCGCTGCTTTTTCCCGTCGCAGATCGACTGACGTCGGATCATGCAGCGGACAAAACTCGCTCCCCTTGCCGATGCGTCCGCGGCAGCGCCGACCGGCCTTGGTCATCATGGCGCAGCGGGTCTCGTAGGGGAGACGAATCGACGCCCGCGTAGACTGGGCTTGACGCTTCTCGCCGGTTGCGCCTGCCAAGCCGAGCATTTCCCACAAAAGCATGGTCGGTCCTCCCTGTATCACGACCTGATATCAGCGTGGGATCCAACGGGATCCCGCGCCGACGGACGTCCATGCTGCGTCGGCGAGAGCTGCGTGAGCTTGAGAGGGTTCGATCCATCGCCGCCGCGAGGGCGGTCCCCGTCCCGATCGTTCGGCGCCACGGAAGCGACGATGTCAGCATCATCCTGACCGTCGATTTCCGGACCCGAGGCCGGCTCATTCTACGATTGCGTACACGCCTCGCAAGGAACCGCAAACGCAGCACGCTGCCGTGAAGGCGGCCATATCGACCACAACGTCCTTTGTTACAAGAGGTTTTGCTTCGAACGACCGATGAGGACGTTGAGCGGGCGGTCCACGTCGGGTAGGATCGTCGGGCATGAATCCTCTTCGCCAAATCCGGGTGATCGACGGGATGCTGGTCACCGCGGTCATCATCTTCGCAGGCTGCTGGTCGGCGAGTCGGCCCCCGAAACCGCCGACGGCGCTCTCCGATTTTTCCGTCCGCGTGGATCTGGATCCGCTGTTCCGCACGGCTGTTCAGGCCGACGGGCGGCTTCGCTCGTTTGAATCTCACGCCAAGACGTACATGGGTTTCGTCAGCGGACCGCGCGATATCAACGGACAGATCAACGGCTTCACCTACCTCGATTTAATGCTCCGACCCGAGGCGTACGTCGACGTCGACCTCGTCTACGTCAAGCAAAAAGAGGTCCGAGCGAATATCCTGGCGGCGCTGGAGGGGAATCCCCAGATCGACGCCGCCCGCGGTGCACGAATGGAGAAAAGCGGACTGCTCGCCCGGAGGTTTCTGTCCGAGCCGGCGGTGGCGCATCTCCTCCAGCGACTCGGACAGGACTTGATTCGAACCTCCAAGGCGGTCGATGCGATCAATTCCGCGGTCAACGTCAGCGACCCGAGGTTCCTGCTGGACAGCCTCCGAGTGATCGCCCCGCCGAGCGGCGAAACAACCACGCCGTGGTTGGCGATGTCGGCACTGGGCGGCGATGGCGAGATGCCGACCGACTCGGTCCACGCGGGCGTCAACGCCCCAAGACCCATCCCCGGCCTGGGCGAGGATCTGCGAACCTCGCTGTCGGAGGCGTGGTCATCGCTTCGCAAGGCTTGGCGCGGACAGGACGCCCCGGCGGTCAATGCCGCCGTGTCGCAGCTCGCCGACCTGCTCCCGCGCGTGTCGCCCTCGCTGTATCCGTCCGCCGGGCGCCTGGCGATGGAAAGCTGGTACTTCCGCTATCAGAGTATGACGTGGGTATGGTTGCTGTACCTTGCCAGCGTCGTGCCGTTGCTCATGGCCGTCGTCTACCGCTGGGATCGGGCCAGAACCATCGGGATGGTCCTTTTCGTCCTTTCCTTCGTCGTTCACAGCGTCTCCGTAGGGATCCGATGGTACATCTCCGGGCGCTGGCCCAACGCGAACATGTTCGAGGCTGTCACGACCGCCGCGTGGTTCGGCGGATTGGGCGCGATGGTTCTGGAGTTCCTCGCCCGGAAGAACCCGGCGCGAAACCTGTTCGCGCTGGGCTCGGCCGTCATGTCCATGACCGCGCTGATGGCCGCGTACTTCCTGCCGGCGCAGCTTGACTCCGCCATCAACAACAAGATGGCCGCCCTCAACGACATTTGGCTGTACATCCACACCAACATGATTATCTGGAGCTACGCGGTCATCGGCGCGGCCTGCATCCCGGCGTTGCTGCTGCTGCGTCATCGATGGACGCTGTCGTGGGACGGCGGAACGATTCCCAAGCTCCGGCTGATGGTCCTGCCCATCGCCTTGGGCGTGCTGAACTACACGGCCTACCTCTTGCTTATGCATGGAATCTCACCCGAACACTACGGGTTGTCTCGGCAGGCCTTCATCGGATCCGTCGGCGCCTTGTGGGGTTCGCTGATGATCGTGGTGCTGGAGGCGATGGCGGCCAAGGCCCGCGCCGCGGACGGACTTGCCGTGGAACGATCGGCGTCGGGCGGAGCGGCCGCGCTGGTCGGCGGATTCGGAGGGGGCGGGTTTCTCACCGAGGATCGCCCCGCGCCCGGACAGGTGTATGACGGCGCGACGATGGTGCTCGTCGAGCTTTCATTCATCATGCTCTGGACCGGAATCGTCATGGGCGCGATCTGGGCGGATCACTCGTGGGGTCGGCCGTGGGGCTGGGATCCCAAGGAGGTCTTCGCCCTCAACACGTTTCTGATTTTCCTGATTCTCGTGCACGTGCGCCTGAAAGTCCGCGACAAGGCGTTCTGGACAGCCGTCCTGGCGGTCATCGGATTCGAGGTGATGATGTTCAACTGGATCGTGGTGAACTTCGTCATCAGCGGGCTGCACAGCTACGCGTAATGGTTCGATGCCCCGGATTCTGCGGATGACCCAGCGCTGCGGGATGCAAACCTCGCGGCTCCGTTCGCTCCGCCGCCCGCCCGTCCTCTCATGCAGAGCTACCAAACAAGAGAAAACACTCGTTGATTGGAAGATACAAGGGTGGACGCGGTGGAGATAGACCGGGGCACGTAAATGAACATGCCCTTTGTCTGGAGAATCCGTCGGGTTAAGGGCGAGCAGGCCACGACGGTCAACGGCGACTTCAAGCACGAGGCGCCCAGCGAGATCGCCCGCTGCCTGAACATGCCATTTAACGTCGCGGCGGGCAATGGGTCAATCCGGTGGTCGCCGGCGACGCGGTGCTCATCTTCGCCGGGTGTACCACCCGTCGGCCCAAGAGTATTGCGCAGAGATCTTTATCTTTCCCTGGTGTGCCTTCGGAGGACATCTTTGACAAACTTGGGCAGATCCTCGGTGGCGTCCTTTGACATTTGAAGTAGCTTCTCGTAGTCTGGCACCTCATCCTCAGACCAGACGACGTCCAATCGACGGACGACCCTGAGTGCGACGTGCGCATACTTCTCCAGGCTGGCCCAGTAGCATGTCTTGCATACTTTTGGATCATGATCGGTCGTTCAGTTGCGGCAGTGCTCGCAGGACCATGACTTTGCGCGATTGCACGAGCCGCAGATCAGCATGAACTGTGCGGGGTCGGGCTCGCCCTCTTCGTCACCCGCGACTTCGTAAGGAACGCGATGATCGATCTGGAGATACCTGTGCTCGTAATCACACAAGCAGATCGCGCATCGTGATCCATGTCGCGCGGTGAGTTCGTCTTTCAATTTCTTCGAGAGAACACGGCGTCCGGCGTGCCGAGCACCACGAATGCTGGCTGGATCAGCAAACCGATACGCGGCGATCTGGCGACCATGCTTGCCCACGGTCTTATACGTTTCGATCGGAATGCCCTGTTCGCGCACGTCGCGCACAGCTCGCGGCGGATGATCGTAACCGTAGGTGTCTTTCAGATCTTCAGTCGTGACATGTCCATGCTTGAGAATGTGATCGACGACCGCCCTGGAGCGCTTTCCCTTGACCGCGTTCAACCGTTCCAGAAAGGCCTTTGGTACTCTCTTGCCCACTGCGATCTTATCCAAAGGCGAGTTCAAGCTGCTGAGCGGATTTCACGTGCTTGGGAAGCCTCCTGCGAAGCGCCGGGGAGAGATAAAGCGATTCGTATGTCACGCTATCTCGGCCCAGGAGGGTTGCCTGAGTCGATCGCCCCACGCGGATTTCGAGATGCAGGAGTTTCAGCTCCGCGGGCAGCGGGGCGCCATAGCGCTTCTCACCCGTGCGACCGTCGTAGCTGACCACGTACATCACGCCGCGACTGTTGAGGAACTCCAGTTCGGAACAGAACTGATCGTGGATCAGTTTTGGAGCGTAGCGTTGGTCGCGATCACCGCAGACCCCTTGATACGGCGGGTCCATGTAGATGAGATCGCGGTTATCGCAATCAGCGAGCACTCGCGTATAATCTTGGGCGGTCAAGCGCGTGCTTTCCGCCAGGAGTTCCGCTGCGCCTAGGATGCGTCGGCGCATTTCCGCCGGGCGCGCGCCTAGGCGCCGGTTGTCTGGCGTGTTGTTAAACTCGCCGGCGGAGTTGTATCGGATCGCGGCCTTCACACAGCGAGCGAGCAGATAGAGAAAATCTGCGGGGTCATGCTTCCGGTTGAAGCGTGCGCGAACTTCATCAAAGAACGCACGCTCGCGCCCTTGCTGAGAGTCCCAGAGGTTCGCATATGCGTCAGCAAGCGCATCGGGGCGCGTCAGAATCTCGCGCCAAAGTTTGACGAGTGGCGAATGAGCGTCGTTGAGCCAGAAAGACTCCGCCTGGCGGCGGAACGCGGCTGCGAGAGACAAAGCCGCGGAGCCGGCGAACGGCTCAACCAGTCGCGTAAGGCTCCGCGGGCAATACGCAAGAATCGTCGGTGCGATAAGCCGCTTGCTTCCCTGGTAGGGGATAGGATGCGGTATGTGGTGCGGTCCGTTCATGGCTGACTACTGGATCAATCCGAACAACTGCCGTGTTGCAGCGGAGAATGCCAGGCCTGCGGTTGAGCAGAATGGATTGCGGCGCTCAGGCTCCCACCGCCACGCTGACCGTTTCGCGCCATGCTCCGTCTCGCTCGACGGGCTGTTGTCGCCTACCGTGCTGGCCCAGCGGAAGAAGTAACCCGCCATCTTGCCCGCGTCGGGCGCGCTTATCGCTTGATCGTCTCGGGTCGGCGCGGGGCCGGTGCGCCGGCAAAAAGGCCCTGCATGCTGAGGTCTTCGTCAAAGTCCGACCAACGGATGCCGAAACCGCCACCGCACGGTTGCCAGTCGCCACTCTGGGCCGGCGTCGCATCGAGTAGGCGGGGATACCAAGCCAGCGCTACGGTGATCGTTCGTCCGTGCGCAAGATCGTCGCTCTTCGTGTCGTCGCCGAAATGCACGTCGACGACGCGCTCGCCGGGTTTAGGCTCCGAAACAATCATTCCAGGCCTCCAGGAACTCGCCCGCGTGCTCCGCCACCATGCGCTGGATGGTGCGCAGTTCCTTCGCGCGAAAGCCGCGGCGGATCGGACGTTTCGTGGACTTTCACGAGCCGACCCGAAATCGGCCTACTCCGCGGGACTATTGTCCGCCGATGCCGGGGATTTATCAAGTGCCGTCGCGCGTTTCCGCGGCGGAATCGGGTTCCAGGAGCTGTTGCTCGATGCCGCCCGGGCCAACGGCTTTGCCAGTCGCAGCTTCCGCGACAGCCGCAGTGTGCAACGGTTCGCCTTTGGCCAGAATTTCCAGGCTGCGTTCTCGACCATCGGCATCGGCGGTATCCCATCCAACGTCGCCAGCAGGTTCCTGGTGGAAGGCTTCTTCATCGTCGAGCGGACCTGGCGGACCCTCACCCACGTCCGCGACTTCAGCGATTTCAAGACGGTCAACAACGCCAACCGGGAGTGTGAGAGCCAAGCGTGATTCTGGAGTCGCCGCAGGCGACCTCACCATCTCATTGGCGCCCCGAGTCCGACGTTATCCATTCAACAACCAGTCGACAACTGGTTGCGACGCCGCGTCGAAGTCATACTCGCGCAATTGTTCCCGCGCCACCCAACGCATCTCCAACGAAGATTGGAACTCCGCCTCGGCGTGGATGACCCCGCAAAAGAAATACCGCAGTTCCGCCTTTGCACCCTCCACGTCCGTAAGCAGCGGGGGTTGCCCAATCATCACGTCCGGCGTCAGGCCAAGTTCCTTTTCGGCGCCGCGGCGGAGGGCCGCCTCGGGCGATTCACCGGGAAGCGTGGCAAACCGCGGCAATCGCCACAGCCTCTCCGTTTCCGAGCAAACCTCCGTCAGGACGATGAGCACGTGAAGATCCGGGCGTTCGATAACGCCCGCGGCGTACAAGGGTGGGCGGGGAGGGCGGGTCATGACTTCGTCTGCTCAGGAACCGGAAACCGGTGCGGCCGCGCGGCGACGGTTCCGCAAGGGCAAGGTCTGCGATCCAACGCCGAAGGCCAGCAATCCGACGGACAACGCAGCCCGAACGATGAACCACGAGCCGTTCGGCGATCGACGAAGGGATCGATGTACGCTCGGCAATGCTCCCTTCTTGATTTCTCCGCTGGCCGCCATCCACCGGACGTATCCCAGGGTTCTGCCCGGCGGGTAAGTCGCTTTCAAGAAGGCCCGAACCTCGGCTTCGACGGCGGCCCGATACTCGGCGGCCGTGCGTCCGTGCAGGTCCGCCGTCCGGCCCACGGCGTCGTGCGCGAGGTCGGAGGGAAAGTCGCGGCTTTCCTTGAGCAGAGAAAGCCCGAAGACCAAGAGCACGACCAGCGTCGTTCCAGCCAGCACGCCGACCGGGGAATAGGGGCCGGCGGGGGACGCGACGCGGTGAATGGCTGCGCCGATCACCAGGCCAAACAACGCGAAGAAGAACACTCCGAGAAAAAAGGGCAGCAAAGCGGCGTAGGACAGCAGCCAAACCAGTGGGAGCGAGACCATCAGTCCCGCGCCGACGCCCGGCCACCAGCGCCCCGAAGTCGAGGGCGCGGAGTCCCGCGGTTCAACGCGCGGTGCTTGATCCATCCATGCCGCCTTCGCCACGGTAGAACACGACCTCCACGGTTTCGAGGGTGGCCAACCCCTCCTTCACCATCTCGTCCAAAACGGGCAAAAACCGCTCGATGCGGTCACGCTCGTCGACGATCTCGACGACGATCGGCAGATCCTCGGATAAGCGGAGGATCTTGGCCGTGTGCAGTTTGGAATGGGCGCCGAAACCCATCCGTCCGTGCAGCACGGTTGCGCCGGCAAGGTGCGCCTCGCGGGCCTTGCGTACGATGGCCTCGTAGAGCGGCTGATGGTCCCATCGGTCGGACTCTCCGACGAACACCCGCAGAAGACAACCGGTCGTCCTCGCCTTCATCCCGCCGCCATCCACTTTGCCAACCGCTGTCCCGCCCAGGTCGCCGTCAGGCACGCGGCGACCGTTCCCATCACGTTGATCAGCGCGGCCAGAAACTGCCGGTCTGCCGCGAGTTTCAGCGAGTCCAACGAGAAGCTGCTGAATGTTGTGTATCCCCCCAGCACGCCGATCAGCACACCCGTTCGCACCAATGGATCCACGGTGGTTTCGCCGAAGCGCTCCGCAAGGAACCCGATCGCCAGGCACCCGGTGACGTTGACCGCCATGGTGCCGATCGGGAAGGCGTCACTAGCCCTTTGAACGACACCGCCGAGCACATAGCGGAGAGCGCTCCCGATTCCGCCGCCCACGCCGACGGCCACGATCCGGGCAATTGATTCGTACATGGACGCTCCATCGCTGGTTGATCCGCCCAAGCCTTCTTGCCGGCGGCCGAGCGTCGATCGCTTTCCGGCCATTCTCGGAGATTTGTTTCGGAGCCGCAAACGGATGCAGGAAACCCATGCCGCGGATACGCGCCGCTATCTCTTCTCCTTCGGGTCCATCGGAGGCGTGGGGGACGGCTTCGTTACGCCTGGAGGTGATTGCCGGCTGACGACGATCTCGATCACCAGACTGATCGGTGGATCGGCCTTCCTTTCCTCGGTCCGCTTGGCCCGACTTGCTTTACGATCGGCGTCAATGGCGATCCCGCGGTTGGTCAACGCCGCCGGTTCGGACGGCGACATCGCCGCGACAGGTGCCGCACTCCGCTCGCTTCGAGCGGCCTCGGAACGCCGTTCCACAAGCTTGCCAGGCTCCGACACAATCGGGGTGCCCGACAACGGCTCTGCGGCCTCCGCAAGCGTCGTAGCCTTGCTCGTCTCATGGCCGGCTGCGCCAGCCTTTTTTTCATCCTGCTCGACTGGGGCGGTGGTCCCTTTAGGCTGAATGAACAAATCCGGATCGACGCCGACGCTTCGAAGTAGCTCCGCGACCGCGCGCGTGCCCGACGCATCCGCCCCCGGCGGCACGGTTGGCGCGGACTTGGCCTCCGGCGATTCGGTCGCTGGAGAAGTTCCCGCGGCGGGAATCGAGGCAGGTTCGCCATCTCCGGAATCGGTCTCAGCGTCGCCGAGCAACTGAACGATCCGCCGACTTCGCGTCACGCCCTGCGCCACCGCCGATCCGACCTGAAGTTGCACGTTCTTCTCCGGCGCCTCCACCGCCCTTGCCGCTTCCGCCAACACGCGGTCGATCTGCGAACGGGGTCCATGGATCAGGATTTGCGAATCCTCGGCGGCGGAAAAATTGACGCCCGCCTGTCCGAGTACATAGAACGACGGCGTGGAACCGCTCGCCTTCGTCTTGGAAAGTCGTAGAAACTGATCGCTGCGCGGGTCGGCGGAATGGGCTTCCTGGAGACGTTGAAGAACCTTGCCGACGACCGCCTCGCGTGCCGACGCGTCGGAAACGGAGAACCTCACGCGAATGGCTTCATTGTCAAAGCGATGGGCGAGGAGCTGGTCAGCCGTCGCGCCGCCGGCGAGCTTACGATCAATGTCGGCCATCGCGAGCCGGTCCGTCGGGGTAGTCGGCGGCGACGAATCGACGCCCTTCATCGCTTCGTCAATGACGCTTTCCGCTGGTTTCGCACCGAGCTTTTCCTGCTCGCGGTGCGAGACGCCGCCCTTGGGTCGCGGTTCGTTGACGTACCACCATCCAGAGACAACCACCAGTCCCACCATCGCCGCCATCGCCAGCCGCCCCACCCACGACACCCGCTCGACGTGCCCGCGCGGGGTGACCGTCCCGCTGTCATCCAGCAGCGCTTCCCGTTCCACGAGCGATTGAATCTCCGCCGCGATGGAGCTCGGCGCCGCGTGGCGGGGAAGCGTCCGAACCAGCTCGACCGTCTGGCGAAGTTCCACGAGAAGTTTCGCCGCCTTCGGGTCGGCGGCGATCAACCGCTCTACCCGCGCCGTTTCCTCAGCGGAGAGTTCTCCGTCGATGTAGGCCGACAGTGTCTCGTTGAGTTGTTCGTGATTCATCACCCGCACACGTCTTCCATCTGCGGCCTAGATGCCGGTGCATCGCGGACTTCAGGCCCGCGGTTCGGTTCGGTCAGTCCCGCGGCGCTCGGTCGGGCGTTCCTCGAGTGCTCGGCTCGATCAGCGGCGTCAACACCTCCCGCAAGGCCATCCGTGCTCGATGCAGCCGCGACTTGACCGTGCCCGGCGGGATTTCAAGGATCTCACCGATCTCCTGATAGTCAAACCCCTCAAGGTCGCGGAGAACTACGACCGCGCGGTGCTCGTCGTCTAGAGCCTGCAGCGCTCGAGCGATGGCCCCATGAAGTTCGGCGTCGCCCGCCGGGCGTCCAGGTTCATCGTTCTCATTCTCCCGAACCCGACGAACCAACTCCGCCGCCTGAGCGCCTTGCACGGATGCCGCCGCCTCCAGCGAAACCGTCCGTCGCCGTCCCGCCGTACGTCGATGCGACAGCGCCAGGTTGACCGCCACCCGGTAGATCCAGGTGTAAAACCCAGCCTCCTGCCGGAACGTCGCGAGACCCTCGAACGCCTTTAGAAACGCCTCCTGGGTCAATTCGCGGGCGTCCTCCAGGTTCCCGCAAATCCGCCAGCAGGTGTTGAACAAGCGATCCTGGTATTTCCACACCAAGGCGGAGAAGGCCTCGGTTTCCCCCAGCCGTACACGGCTCACCAGAACGGAGTCGTCCTCGATCGAACCGCCGGAAGGCGACGGGCGATCGGATGGTCCTCCTTGATTTGGACGCCTCAGCACGCCGTGGGTTCCCGCGTCGAGGAGCGGCTGGGACGGCGTCAACCCAAGCGCGGCCGGCCCGCCTTCTTCATTGTTCGTCGTCCGGATAACCGGGTCAATGTGAGAAAAACGCAGCCCCCGCTTCCTCGGTGGTGCACCTTGCCTTGGCCATGCGGCCCAATCGAGCCTTTGGACACCGACGAAAGTGGACGATAATGTGTGGGTTCCGGCGACCCTTCCACCGGCCCCCTGCGTGTGGAATCCGTGGAGAGAGGCTCGCCCAACGGGCAATCGTGGAGATGACAATGACGACGGCCGTACAGGACTACAAGGTAGCGGACATCAGCCTGGCCGAATTCGGACGCAAGGAAATCGAGCTGGCCGAGCACGAAATGCCCGGTCTGATGGCCATTCGCGAGGAATACGCCCGGACCCAGCCGCTCAAAGGCGCCCGCGTCACCGGGTCGCTGCACATGACCATCCAGACGGCTGTCCTCATTGAAACTCTCGCCAAGCTCGGCGCCGAGGTCCGCTGGGCGAGTTGCAACATCTTCAGCACGCAGGACCATGCCGCCGCCGCCATCGCCCACGCCGGCTTTCCCGTTTTTGCGTGGAAGGGGGAAACCCTCGAAGAATACTGGTGGTGTACGAAGGAGGCGCTCAACTTCCCCGAAGGAGGCCCCAACCTCCTCGTCGACGACGGTGGCGATGCCACCCTCCTGATTCACATGGGCTGCGAAGCCGAAGAGGCGTACGCCCGAAAGCGCGTCCTTCCCGATCCCGACAAGGCCGACAACGAGGAAATGGCCATCATCCTCAAGGTGTTGCGCGACGAGTTGCAGTCCGATCCGCAACGGTGGCATCGGATGGCCGAGAGCGTCGTCGGCGTAAGCGAAGAGACCACCACCGGCGTGCATCGCCTGTACCAGCGGCAGGAAGCCGGCACCCTGCTCTTTCCGGCGATCAACGTCAACGACAGCGTGACCAAGAGCAAGTTCGACAATCTCTATGGCTGCCGACACTCGCTGGTCGACGGCATCATGCGGGCGACCGACGTCATGCTCGCCGGCAAACTGGCCCTCGTATGCGGATACGGCGACGTCGGCAAGGGCTGCGCCCAGAGTCTCCGCGCCCAGGGATGCCGCGTCGTGGTCAGCGAAATCGACCCCATCTGTGCCCTGCAAGCCTGCATGGAGGGCTATCAGGTGCTCACCCTGGAGGAGGTCATCGACAAGGCCGACGTCTTCGTCACCGCCACGGGCAACAAGGGCATCATTCTCGCCGAGCACATGGCCAGGATGAAAAACCAGGCGATCGTCTGCAATATCGGGCACTTCGACAACGAGATCGACATGTCCGGGTTAAAACGAATCGCGGGCGTAAAGAAAGTGAACATCAAGCCGCAGGTGGACAAGTGGGTTTTCGCCGACGGGCACTGCATTCTGTTGCTCGCCGAAGGCCGACTCGTGAACCTCGGCTGCGCCACCGGGCACCCCAGCTTCGTGATGAGCAACAGCTTCGCCAACCAGGTGATCGCCCAGGTGGAGCTGTTCCAAAACAGCGCGAACTACGAGAAGAAGGTCTACACGCTGCCCAAGCACCTCGATGAAAAGGTCGCCCGGCTGCACCTCAAAAACCTCGGCGCCAAGCTCACCCGCCTGCGTCCCGACCAGGCCGAGTACATCGGCGTCTCCCCCGATGGCCCGTACAAGCCGGAGCATTACCGGTATTAGGATGCACAGGCTGAGCGGTTTCTTGTTACCGAGCCGCGGGCTTCAGCCCGCGCGCTCCCAGCGGTACTCTTGGGTGCGGGTGCCCCATCCTTGGCGGAGCCAAGGGTAGGGCACGGGCCCTTCCTTGATGCGTCGCGATGTTTCCCCCCATCGGTGCGAGATGGATGGGGTGCCGTTCACCCGGCCTATGACACCGCGTTGTCGAAAAGGACGCCGGGAAGTACCATATCTACCCGCTTGTGTTTCGGCATCGCAAAGGAGAGACCTCAATGGGTTTCGCATCCATGCTTGAGGACATTCGCGACAAGCTCGTCACCGATCTTCGTGCACCGACCGATACGTTGGTCCATCAACTGACGGAGCAGAATGCATTCGAGGTCGTAAAGCGGTTACGAGAACTGCAACGCGTTTCTGATCAGGTCTTGGATGCGGTAGAACGCGCATTGGAACTCGCAACAAATCCGGAGGTAGACTTGTCACGCAGGGTGATAGAGTTGCAAGCGGATATTCAAAGTATAACCGCGGAACGGGATGCATGGAAAGCGCGATGTGAGGAAGCGTCCAAGGCATCGGTCGAAAAGAACAGACGCTACATCGAACAAATACGCCTCGAAAACGAGATCAACCCCAGGGTCCAGATCGCCGAATTGCGACGTGAGCTAAAGGCCTGCAAGTCTGAACTGAAGCGGACAAAAGAGAGGCGCAGGCAAGGAAAACACTGAGGGACCGTATGTGCCCTAGGGGCGTGGTTTTGAGGGGACAACCTTCGTCGTGACTGATCCGCATAGAGAATCCTGCTGCAAGCAATATCGAATCATCGCTCACTATCATGCCATCGAGGCATGGCAGCGTGGCACTGACGGCTCGGGTACGAACCGAATGGAGAGGTCATGGGCGAAACCACCCTGACGGATCCAATGAGTCGCCGGCTTGTCCTGGCCGATCGCACCTGGTTTGGCCACATCGTCAAGGGACATCCCGAGGTCGCGATGCACCGTGTCCTAGTGGAGAATGCCGTCACGCGGCCCGATGAGATCCGCTTCAGTCGTTCGGATCGGGATTGTCGGCTGTATTTTGGACCGGGGCCTCGGCCCTCGGTTAGAATCCTGGTCGTCGCCAACGTCGTCGAGGGAGTGGTCAAGACCGCGCATCTTTGCAGCCGCGTGTCAGGAGGTGAGTGCGAATGGTCAAGGTAGATACGATCGAAGGAACTGTGGACGGTGTTCTATGGTGCCACTACGACGTCCTCAATGATGTTTTGTATCTTCGCCTCGTGGCTGAACGCGAAACGCCCACCATCGCGGAAGAGAGCGATGACGGATCGCTGCTTCTCCGCCGTTCGGACGACGCCAAGCTGGTCGGGATGACCGTCGTCAGTTGGTGGAAGCGGTTCGGTCGGGGAAAGCTCCCCGACTCGATCCGCGCGTTGGAAGAGGCCATCGAACCCTGGGCGAAGAAGCTCGCCGCTTGAACCGTTGTTCTACCTTGACCCCCACATCCACATGGTCTCGCGGACGACGGATGATTACGTCCGCATGAGCCGCGCCGGGTGCGTCGCGGTTTCCGAGCCGGCGTTCTGGGCCGGTTTCGACCGCGGCTCGGCGGAATCCTTCGCCGACTATTTTCGCCAGCTCACCGAGTTCGAGCGCAAACGGGCCGCCCAGTTCGGCATCCACCACATGGCGTGGCTGTGCATCAACGCCAAGGAGGCTGAAAACGTCGCCCTCGCCCGCGAAGTGATTTCGGTCATCCCGCGGTTCCTCGACCGCCCCGGCGTGCTGGGCATCGGCGAGATCGGCCTCAACAAGAACACCCCCAACGAGTGCACCATTTTCCTTGAACAGGTGGACCTCGCTGCCAGGACCGACGAGCTGATCCTCGTTCACACGCCGCACTTGTGGGACAAGTACAAGGGCACGCGGATGATCCTCGACCTGCTCACCGGTGATTCACGCATCAAGCCGCACCGCGTGCTCATCGACCACGTCGAGGAGCACACCGTGAAGCTCGCGCTCGACGCAGGCTTCTGGGTCGGCATGACGCTTTACCCGACAACGAAGTGCACGCCGCAGCGGGCCGTGGATATCATCGAGCGCTTCGGTACCGATCGCATCATGGCCAACAGCGCCGGCGACTGGGGTGTCAGCGACCCGATGAACCTGCCCGATTTCATCCGCGCGCTTCGCGCCCGCGACCACGATCCGATGGCCATTCACAAGCTTGTCTATGAAAACCCCTTGCGGTTCTTCGCCCAAGCGAGAAGGTTTGACTTTAGCCCGCCCGTGCCGCTCCGCGCGACGTGATGTCGGGGAACCGTGCGTCGATCAGAGCCGCGACCGCGAGGGAGCGGAGGGATTGGCGATTGACGATTTCATCCGAACGGAGGTGTCGATCCGATCCGCGACGGTCGGGATGCGCGGGATATTTTTCTCAGACATGGAGGCGTCCGATCTGCGAAAACGACGCCCAGCCCCTGACGCACCTGTGGCGCTACCTGCTCTCGGCGCTGGCGTCCGCAATCGCCGATCGTGGACCGAAGGTCCGCTCAAGCTCGTTCATCAACCGTACGACTTGAAACGGATCGCGCTTTGCGGTGAATCGCCCGGAGATCTCCGCGCGAGGGAACAACGGCTCGCCCGCCGCCAGTTGCCGGGTCGGCTTTAGCACCGCGTGGTCGATGGTCCCGTTGAGTTCGCCGCGGCGACGACGCACGTCGAACAACACGGCTCCCGCGCCCTCGAAAGTACTCCCCAGCCCGCCGGACTGAATCGAATAGGTCAGCAAACTGTTGATCTGCGTCGGTTCGGCCACGGTCTTCCCTGGAATCGACCGCCACACGGTGCGGACGTGCAGCATCTGCGTCAGCCCGGGTTCGCCGCCGCGCGACGACGGTCTACGTCGAAGCACCAGGTTGAGGTTGCCGCCGGCATCGATGTCGAAATAGGCTTCGTCGAAGGTCTCGCGGTACTTCCGCGGCTGTCCGGCGTCGGAGAAATCCGTAAGGATCATCGTCGAGCGCGGCCTGGTGCAACCGGATATCCCACTCATGCCCCCGATCGCCGCGACCCCGATCGCCGCGAACGGAAACACACGGGCAGCTCCAAGCCTGCGCGTCAATAGGTATCCAGGTGCCGACTCGCGAAGCTGGGCGGAGGTGAGTCTTGGCAACCTGGTCAAAGAAGTCGTATTCGCTAGAGCATTCTCGATTCTTGTGTCGCGTCGCCCTTCATGGGCGGCGCATTCAGAGAAGCGACGCGGACAAACTGCGGCGCTCCGAAAAAACGGATTTCGCTCTAGGGGCGAAGTTCGGCGTTCGAACATGGCCGGAACCTAGCCCTCGTGTCGCATCATGTCAAACCCGCGCTTGAGGTTCGACATACCGCAAGTGACCTGCACGGTTGGACCGTTCACTGCCCGAAGCGCAGCGGTTTGAGAAGAACCGCCGCTTGATCCGAGCCGCGACCGTGAGGGAGCGGATGTCGCTTCTTCCTTTTCCTCGCCTTCTTCTTCTTCTTCTTCTTCCTCTTCCTGCTTTTCTTCCATCTGTGCCGCGAACCTAACCTCCCGGTCCTCCCGTTGGAGCCGGGGGCGGTATCACGCCTTTGGCCCAGGGCGCGACTTTCCGCAGCAACTGCTCGAACGTGCCTTGATCGGGTCCGTCTTTCGGTTCGGAGTCCGGCGCCTTCGTTGCTTCGGACGTGGGTTGGTCCGCGCCGATGCCCTTCGTCGCCATCGACCGCTCCTGGTAAAGGCGGAATTGCACGTTGCCCCAGCGAAGCAGCAGCGCGGGAGTTCGGCCGGCGATGTCCATGGCGGCCTGGAAGTCGCTCGCCGCATCCTCCAGCACTCCGGCCGCCGAGCGCGCGTCACCGCGAAGCGTCAGGGCGTCGGCATTGCCCGCCTCAATCGTCAACACTTCGGTGGCCGCCTGAACGGCATCTTCGTATTGCTGCGAGGCCATGTGCGCCAGGGTCTTGCCCAGCAGCGCCGGAACGTGCCACGGAGCTCCGCGCAACACGTTGTTGAAGTCTCGGAGGGCGTCGTCTGGTTGACCGCGTTTGAGCGACGCAAGCCCGCGCAGCGCTCGAGCCCAGACCAACTCGGTTCGGCCGGTCATGGCCGCGGTCAGCGCCTCATAGCTGGGTTCCGGGCGATTCAGCAGGAGCAGCGCCAGGCCGGACCAGAGTTTCGCGCGCGGCATGGAATCGGCCAGGCGCACCAACTCGCCCGCCGTTTGAAGCATCGCCTCGTACTGCCGCTGACGCCCATGGAGTAGAACGCGCAACTGCCAGGCCTCGAAATCGCCGGGGTTCGTCGCCAGGTAGCTGTCCAACAGCGAGGCCGCGCCGCCGGCGTCGTCGCTGTTCAGCCGCCGGACCGCCTCGTGCAAGTGCTGTCGTGATTCATCGTCGCCCAACGTCGGTTCATCGAGCCACCGCCGCGGCACGACCGAGGCGTAGAACTCTCCGGCGCTGCGATGGGCGATCGCGTCGATCGACCCCACCGCGGCCTGGTCGCTCTCGGCGCGTTCCGCCACATCCGGCTCCGGGCCGGGATCGGCGCCCACGATGTTCGACATCGCGGGAAAGGTTGCATCGGCGAGGTTGGCCGGCCCGCGCTGCATCATCGCGAAGAAAGCGAGAAGCTGTTCGTTCGACTCCTGCACCTTGTCGGCCGCGGCCGTAGCCTGAATCGCCGCTTCCTTCTCGACGGCCGCCCGCTTCTGGTTGACCCGGACGGCCCACAACAGTCCCAACGCCATGACCACGGCGGCCGCCGCCACTGAGGTCGCCGGGTGACGCGCGATAAAACGCGCCGCGCGACGCAAGCGCCCCGTTCGACGGGCGATGATCGGGCGATCGGCGAGAAAAAGCCTTAGATCATCGCGCATCCGCCCGGCCGTCGCGTAGCGCCGACCCGGTTCCCGCTCGATCGCCTTCAGCGTGATCGTTTCCAGGTCGATTGGGATCGACGGGTTCAGCGCGCGCGGCGTGGGTGGAACCGAACCGAGAATCATGCCGATGACCGCCTCGCGCGTCTCTCCCGGATACGGCGGATGGAGCGTCAACCATTCGTACAGCGTCGCCCCGAGAGAGTAGATGTCCGTGCGCTGGTCCACCTTTCCTGCTCCGCCGCGGATTTGTTCCGGAGACATGTAGAGCGGCGAACCGACCATCTCGCCGGTGATCGTGACCCCCGGCTGTTCTTGAAGCCGCGCCAGGCCGAAGTCCATCACCCGCATCCGGTTGTCAGTCCCCAGAATCAGATTGTGCGGTTTGATGTCGCGGTGGATCACGCCCTGACTGTGCGCGTAGTCCAGTGCGTCCGCGACGGCGGCCATCGTCTCTGCCACGCGCCGGAAAAACTCGCCGGTCCCGTATTCCGGAAACGGCACGACCGGCAGACGGGCGTATTCCTTACGCTCCGCTTCCACCTCGGCACGGCGTGCGATGGAGGATGGAGTTTCCTTGGTCGTTTCGTCACGGTGCAGCACGACAGTCTCGGCCAAATCCGCGCCGGCGAATTCATCCTGTCGTGGCCCCCGCAGCCGGGAGATCATTTGATGAAGACTTTCCCCGCTGACAAACTCCATGGCGTAAAAATAGATTCCGTCGGCTTCGCCCTGGGCGAAGATCGGGACGATGTGCGTGTGGTGCAGTTTCGCGGCAGCCTGGGCTTCGCGCTGGAATCGCACGATCGCTTTCGGCGAGGCACTGACGTGCGAAGAGAGCACCTTCAGCGCGACCACCCGCTGAAGGGACCGCTCCCACGCTTCGTAGACCGTTCCCATCCCGCCGCGACCGACCTCGCGGCGAAGTTCAAAGTCGCCGAGCGCGGCTCGCATTCCCGCGCCGTGCGGAAACGAGACCCCTCCATCCGGCGATCGATTCGGCGATGAATCTCCCGGTGCTGCGTGCAAGCTTCAACGCCTTCCTTTGGCAACTTGTCGAAGAACCTCTGCAACTTCGCAGGCCGCCGGCGTCCGGGCGGTGAGGGCACGGGCTGGTGGCTCGCGATGCATGTTCTTCAACGGGCTACCCAGCCTGACTACAGCCGGACAACCCCTTCGACCCGGCGCGGCAACCAGCGGACAAATCGGCGCACCCCGCCGCCACCCGTGGCCTTCAAAGCGCCTACACCGCCGCAGGTGGACCGCGCCAGACAACCTGTCGGCGCGTTCCTTACCGTAGAGGACGGTCGGGGCGACAGATTGGTTGGTAAAAATAAATCGGAGTGCCTCCGGCAATCCATGCCTCTGACACGAGAGGCCGGCTGCCTACCTAGGTCCGCAGGCTCCAGGTTTCGGGGGGGATTTCGCATCGCCGCCATTCTATCGCGCTTTCTGGCCGGCCTGGGACGTCGCGCGCCATCGCTAACTATCGCCGTCACAGAGAGTTATGAATCACCCAGTCAGTGGCACTTTACGCGGCCGGCGAGGTTGACGGCCAGCGTGCCGCCGGGGAATCGTCTTGGGCACGCGACAGTCCCGCATCGCGCTCGCCCGACGATGATCTCCCGGCGGTGTGGATTCGCCTACGCGAGGGTGATATTTGGAAATCGGCCGGCGGCATGTTCGGCCCCCAGCCGGATATAGCTTCGGACGACGTGGTCGATCCGCTCTAGGTCTTTCGAATTGACCTCGCGCACGACCTTTCCAGGGACGCCCATGATGACTGAGCGTGCCGGGACGATGGTGCCCGGTGGAAGGACGCTCCCCGCCGCGATCACGCAATACTCCCCGATTTCGCAGTCATCCAACACGATCGCCCCGATTCCGATCAGCGTTCGCGTACCCACCCGCCGACAGTGCACCACGGCACGATGCCCGATGCCGACCTCGTCGTCGATGTCCAGGGGCACGCCATGTTTGGTGTGCACTACGGTCCCGTCCTGTACATTGACCCGCTGTCCGATCCGGATGGGTGCGATGTCGCCGCGAATCATGACGTGGTGCATGACCGTGCTCTCGTCGCCGATGGTGACGTCCCCCCCGACGTACGAAGTGGGAGCAATGTAGACGTTCCGACCGATGGTCGGCCTGGGGTTCGTCGCCATCAGATCCATCATAGCGAGGACGCGCTACACCGGAACCAGCGCCGGGTACCACGCCCCCGGTGGGGGTCAACTCCCACGCTTGGCAATGCGACTTGCTGGCCGTGGCGATCCTCCCGTTCCAGCGCGGTCAGTGAGATCCTCGAGACCTCAGCAGCCGACCTGCAGGCACTTCCGCGACGACCGGCGCAACGGTATTCATCCCAAACTACTGAATCTAGCTATTTTATCGGACATCTGGGTGTTGTCGCGCCACGACCACAGGAGCCGGAAGTCGCAATATCAAATCGCGTCGGATGCAAGATAAGAAAAATCACAGTCGGTAGCTGCCGGTCCGCCGAATAGTTCAAGTGGCGCAATTGACGCGGTGTTTTATCTGTTTTATGCCCGACTCCGTTTTTTCTATCGTGGCGATCATGGGCCGATATCGAGCCTGTGAGTTTCATTACAGGAAAGACGGCTGGTTCTCAAGACGATGCTGGCCTGATCGTTCATGTCGGTACAGTTTCAAAAAAAATTGTGAATTTGGATAGTTTTTCTTTGACAGGCGGTGGTCCTGGCTTTAGTATGCCGACGGTCAGCGCAAGCGAGCGCGAGCCGCCTGTGAAATGATTGCGAGCAGCGGCTGAAGATGCATGCACTGGCGTGCGGCGACGTGTTGTTTGTCGCCGAATCGGAAGGGGCCTCGCGGCACTTGCGACCTGTGGGTCGGCTGGGGGCGTGCGGACTACGGCCGCCGGCGGCCGGAGGGGGGCGCCGGCGGCTTCTTGAACTTCTGGAGGGGGAAGATAACGCCCAGCGCGACGTCTCGAAAGAGGCGTATCCGCTGGGTGTTTTTTTTGATGCCCACGGACGCCGCGGAGGTTCTCGGGTCGGCTAATGGATCTGGGCGAGGCGTTCGATGGTCTTGAGTAGGGCTTGCGTTCCCTCGCGGCCTTCGCCGGCGGCCTGGTTGGCCACGAGCAGTTGATGGACGAGCGAGGTGCCTGGTAATGGCACCAGTTGCTCTCGTGCCGTGGACAGCGCGATGCGAAGATCCTTCTGCTGCAGGTCGATCATGAACATCGGGGCGAAGTCGCGCCGGATCATCCGCGAACCGAGATTGTCCAAAGCCCACGATCCGGCCGCGCCTTTCGAGACCGCTTGAAGCATGACCTCGGGATCCAGGCCCACGCGGCGGGCGAAGACCATCGCCTCGCTGACCGCCAGCAGATTCAGCCCGCAGAGAATCTGATTGCACAATTTCGTCAACTGCCCGAAACCGACCGGACCGCAATGGACGATGCTCTTGCCGAGGACTTCGAGCACGGGTCTTGCGCGGCGGAGGTCGGCCTCTTCGCCGCCGACCATGATGGAGAGGGTTCCCGCCTCCGCGCCGGTTTTTCCGCCGGAGACGGGAGCGTCAATGAATGCGGCCCCGCGGTTGCGAAGTTCGAGCGCGACGGCGCGAGCCGTTTCCGGCGCGACCGTGGATATGTCGATGCACAATGAGCCTGGGCGAATACCCGAACCAACGCCCTCTTTGCCGAGGTAAACGGCTTCCACGTCGGGTGAATCGCTGACGACGGAAATGACCACGTCGGCGGATCGGGCCACGTCCGCCGGGGAGTTCCGCCAGGTCGCGCCTTCCGCACAAATACCATCCGCCTTGGCTGGAGTTCGGTTAAACACGCCGACGGAGAACCCCGCGCGAAGCAGGTTGCGGGCCATCGGCGCGCCCATGATCCCCGTCCCAATGACCCCGACGATTGGTTTGTTCATGGTTGACCTTCCTTTGTCGGGCGTCGTCGCAACGACGAAGCGTCCGGAAGCGTCCGCGCAAGCCAGATATATCGACCCACGCTCCCGACGACAACCGGCGATGGGTCGGAGGGGCGGTTGCGCGGCGCCCGGCCGCACGGCTCAAAAGCTGTGGCACAGCCTTTGTGAGCTCAGGAGCCGTGGCACCGGCGGCCTGCCGAGTATCAGCGGGACGGCGCGTAGTCGGCTCAACCGCCGTTGACTTTTGTTTCGGTGGTTGTCGTGCTGATGGTCGTTTCGTGATCCTCGGCGGCGGGGTCGAGCCTTTTGGCGGTCTGAGCCTTGGTGTCCACGACGTAGAGTTCGCCGTCGATTGCCACGACGTGCTTGTGGCCGGTCTTGCAATCGGCATATCCGACGCCGCCGAGTACCATGATGCAGCCGGCGGCACCGAGGGCGAGTAGAAGAGTGCTTCCTACGGTCAATACTGTGCGACGCATGTGAGAATCTCCATGAAGGGAAGTCCGTGTTGAGTGCTTATCGGAACCGCTTCCTGAGGCTTCGCGCGGGCTTAGAGCCCGCGGCCCGAAAGTGGTTCCGGGCACTCATCGTTCCCGGGGGCGCGGCGCCCGGCCGGTGTCGCGTGGTTGGACACGCGAACCGAATGTGGGTTAGCGCTACCACCTACGATGGATGGCAGCCTGTGGCAGAATTCGTGGCACGGCCTTCCAAGCCGTGTTTTTACGGGCAAGATGCCCGTGTTACGCTGCCTTGCGACACTTTCGCCACAAGCTCATGGCCGCGGGAGCGGCGGGACGCCCATGCAGAGAACGCAGCGATGACAACTTTCGACCAGCGTGGACTGACCCCGAGCGAACGAGGCGTTGCCTGGTCGCGCGTGCGAGCCATCGCGTCAACAGCACGGGAGGTGTTGTTTCCGCCCATCTGCGTATCGTGCGGTGAGCCGAACATCGCATCGGACGGCTCGTTGTGTACGGAGTGTGACCGGGCGATCGGAAAGGAGCGGGCGTCGCCGGCGTGTCCGCGCTGCGGGGCGACGGTCGCGCCGTTTGAGGTCGATTCCGAGGGTTGTTCCCAGTGTCGCAAGGCCTCTTCCCGGTTGGGCGGGGTCGCTCGCGTCGGCCCGTACCGCAGTCGAATCGGTCAATTGCTTCGCGACTACAAGTACTCGGGTCATGAAGAACTCACGCCGCTGCTGAGCGAGTGGCTGGTCGAGGCGATCAAGGCGGCGGCGTGGCACACGGGCATCGAAGCCGTCGTCGGCGTGCCGACGCATTGGCGGCGAAGACTCCTGCGGGCGTTCCATCCGGCGGAGGCGCTGGCGCGGTTTGCGGCGCGGCGATTGGGACTGCGGACGGCAGCGGTATTGAAGCGGATTCGGTCGGGCCCGCACCAGGTCGGGCTTTCCTTTACTGCGCGACATGAGAACGTGCATGGGGCGTTTGCGCTTCGGCGTGGCGTGAAGCTTTCCGGCGCGAGAATACTGGTGATCGACGACGTACGGACTTCCGGGGCGACGCTGCACGAATGCGCGGGTGTGTTGCGTGACGGCGGGGCGAGCGAGGTCTACGCGGCGGTCATCGCGCGGGTACAACATGCCGGGGCCCGTGACGCGCTTCTGCCGGATATCTGAATGGAAGAGCCTCCCCATTCATGGGGCGAGCTGATCGCCGGCGGCGCCGAGCGCAGCGGGTCACGTTCGTGGAATCTCTCCGTAGAGGACGAGACAGGTTTGCTCGTACCACTCACGTCCCCATTCGAATAGACCGTGAAGCAACACGGCGGCCTCCGCGGTCGGCGCGACCGGGGCGACGCGGCGCAGGAATGGAAGAATCGACGATGGATCGCCGAATGCAAACTCGATTCCGGTATGCTCCTGTCCGGGTTCGCCGGGGCGGAAGCGGGCTTCGATTTCCTTGCAGGACAGGGCGACGTTCGCCTCGAAAACGAACTCCGGCTGTTGAATCGCCAGATCGCGGACCACGGCGATGAGCGACAGGTCATGAACTTCCCCGCGTTGCAGGCCCAATTCCTCGACCAGCTCGCGCTGGGCGGCTCCGAATAGATCGTAAGTTCCGTCGGCGCGACGATCGGTTTCGTCGAGCATTCCCCCGAAGGCGTGGAGGAATCCGGCGTGGTAGGCGACGGATGGTCCGCGCCGGCCCAGGGCAATCGCGTGGTCGGCGGTTCGGACGATCGTACTGACGCCGACCGCGTCGGCCAGCGATCGCGCGTTCTGGCGGAGGACGGCGGCGGCGTTGAAGAGGTTGGTGCCGAGGAAGTCGCGGAACGAAGTCGGGCCCAGCCGCAGGTGCAGGCGGCTGGGTTCCGCTTGGAGTTGCACGAGGCGCACGAGTCGCCCGTCGTAGAGTCGTCGATTCTCCTGTTCCGCCAGAGCGAGTTGGGTTTCCCAGGCTGCGGCGATCATGGCTTCGGCGGCCGGGTTGGTCGGTCGCGGATCATCGGTCCAGCGTTGGACAATCTGCTCCGACGTGTAGCGTTGCGCGAAGCTCACGGAGAACGAGGCACCAGTCGGCAGGCTGGGTGTCGCCAGGATCGACGTGTGGGGGGAACGGGGTTTTCGCGCGACCGCCGATCGGAACGACAGCCGCTGCAAGAGCAGCAGCGCGATTGCGGGCAGCGAGAAGATCGCAGCCGTACCAATGAACTCCAGGGCGTGCGAAACGACGACGCCTCGGATCAGTTGCGGTTGGGAGGACGGGCGGAGGAAGGCGGCGGCGCCCACGATGGCGAGAGCGATCGAGAGTCCGCCGACGAGCCGGAGAATGTCGCGTGCTGCATCCGCGCGCATCGGCCAACGACCCCGTTGCAGGGTCGCCGACGCAACCAGGGCAAAGTGTCCGGCCGCGGCCAGGAGAACGCCGAGCGACAAGATTCCGTCGGCCAGCGCGAGTTGGCGCCTGCGACACAATGCGAGCACGCTCAGGACCGACCCCGCGCCGAGGACCAGCCCACTGCAGGCGACGATGATGCGGCGCGGCAAGCGGCGATCCTGCAAGTCGGCCAACAACTCTTGCGGGTCGATCTTCCAGCCGCACTCGGGGCAGCGCTCAGCGACCGCGCTGCGGAGATCGTAATCGCATCGAGGACAGGGAATCTCTATAGCAGGATCTCCGACCATCAGCGGCGGAAGGGAATCACTCATGGGATGGCCGCCACGCCCGTCGCGGTTGGGAACGCACGGTTCGCCGGCGGAGCGCCCTCGGGGCGGGTACTATAACACGATGGGGAGCACGAACGTAAGGATCAACAGAACCGCAATGGCCACCATCAGCCAGCGGCGCAGAGGATGCTCGTCGCTCACCGGTGTGATCCAGTCGCCACAGTGCGGACATTGCTGGGTGTCCTCGTGAACCTGCCGCCGGCACGAGGGACACAGGAGCATGTCCTCCTGTTCAGGATTGTCGTCTTCGACGGGTACCTCGTCGGCGTCCAGCTCGTTTTCGAAGGCGTCGTCGGATTCGATCACGACGGATGGTCCTGGTTTGCGGGCGGAGCGGCCTTCACGATCTCCAGCATAGCCTTGAATCGTTCGGCGTCGCAACGTTGACACCATTCGAAGAGGACGCTCTCGACGGTGGTGACGAGTACGCCGTTTTGTCTCATGCGATCCAGAGCGACGTTGTGGTCGAGCTGTCCTCGGGATCCAACGGCGTCGGCGCAGACGAAGACGTCGTAGTCGCGCGAGGCAAGGTCCAGCGCGGTCTGCTGGACGCAGACGTGAGTTTCGATCCCGGCGAGAATGACCTGGGGACGATCCGCGGCTACGATCGCGTCCCGGACCGTGGGTTCAGCCCACGCGCTGAAGGCGAGCTTATCGAGGTTGGCGGCGCGGGTTTGCTCTAACGAGTCGCCCAGCGGGGCGACGGTTCGGCCGATACCCTTGCGGTATTGCTCGGTGACCATGACCGGGACGTCGAAAAGGCTCCCTCCTTGGAGGAGTTTTCGACAAACAACGACCAGGCGATCATGCCCACGGATCAGCGGAAGCAGCTTCTCCTGGAGGTCGATGAGCAGAATCAACGAGCGTGACGGGTCGAGCTGGTCGTGACGGCGAATCATGCGCGGGTTCCGTTTCGCCCGAGGCCAAGGTCGTCGCGTTTCGCAACCACGAAGACTGCACCGCGAAGGACTCGAACCTTCGACCCGCTGATTAAGAGTCAGCTGCTCTACCAACTGAGCTAGCGGTGCTCGCAGACCACCCATTGAACCATTCGTCGTCAACCGCGTCAACACGTCGCGTCTATCGGGAACGGCTCGCGGCGGCTATCATTAGACCGGGGCGGATGCCGACCCGCAGGGTGGGATTGGCGGTCCGGCAGCGGCTCAACAAAGCGGAGTAGCGTATGGTGGGTGCTCATCGACCGGTTCCCGACGTGTTGGCGATGCTGGTGTGCGATCAGATCATCACCGATCGCCTCACGGGCAAGCAATCGCTGATCGGGATGTTCAGCAAGGTGCACGCGGCTGGGTTCCCGGCGACGCATCCGCAATTGTGCGTGTTCGTGGTGTTGACCGAGGGACACGGGCGGACCGAGGTCAGGATACGCATCGTGGATTCCAACGAATCCCGACCGGCGATCGTCGAAGGCAAGGGGACGGTGGAGTTCAAGGATCCGCGGGCGGTTGCCAACCTCGCGTTACAGTTTCACGGACTTACCTTCCCTTCATCCGGCGAATACCGCGTTCAACTCTGGTCCAACGGCGAGCTCCTGCGCGAGGCCAGGCTGGAGCTGGTGCAGGTTCAGCCGCGACCGCTCACTCCGCCGGAGGCGACCGCCTGAACGACGCGTGTTCCTGGATCCGTCCTCCGGAGTGACCCGGGCTGAATCTTGGGTCAAGGCAACGGCGTGAGCCTCCTGCGAAACAATCAAGAGGTCTACGGCACGGTCGAGTTTGCGGCTTGGGCGAATCGGTCGGACTTGGACGCGGCCGAGCGGTTCGTACTTAGCCGATATCTTGAGCGGGAACGATCGACGTTGGAGGCCGGGACAGGCGGCGGGCGGATTCTCTTTGCGTTGAAGGCGATGGGGTTCGCCTCGCTTGCCGGTTTTGACTTCGTTCCGGCGTTCGTCGAGGAGGCGCGGCGAAAGGATTCCGCCGGGGCTATTCGGTTCGAAGTGGCTGACGCGACGAAGCTTCCCTACGCCGACGCGAGCGTGGAACAGATCGTCTATTTGCAGCAGATCGTATCGCTGGTCGAGTCGGCCGCGCGGCGACAGATGGTAATGAAGGAGTCGTTTAGAATCCTCAAGGCCGGCGGGACGGCGTTGTTTTCCTTCTTGTCGTACGAGGTTCGGGCCAACGGCCTTGCGTATCGCCTGTTTCTGACCTACCTCCGTGGGCTACGACTCCTGTCCGGAAGCCGACGCAGTGTGCAGTCGCTGCCGTGGTTGAAACTCGGAGGCCGACCCAACTTCGGGGCGCTCTTGGACCGGGAACCGCATGTCTACTGGTTCAAGGCTGCCGAGGCCGTGGCGCTGCTGGAACAGGCTGGATTTCATCTGCGGGCGATCGGAACCGAACATCAGATGCGCTCCGGAAGAATGTGCGGCTCGGCGGCGGAGTTGTGCGGTGAAACGATGGACGGAGGATTGTACTGTGTCTGCGGCAAGTGACGAGGCTGGGAGCGTTCGCCGAACCCCGCGGTTTCGCTTGGGACTGGGGTTCGCACGCGCGAAGTTCTCCGCCCCCGCGCGACGGACGCCGGCCTACGGATGCTTTCGTCGGCCGAGTCACGCATGATGGGAAGCGGTGACGTCAATCCGGCGGCTCCACAGATATCGCTTGCCCGCGCGACCGAGGGCGAGTATTGCCAGGCCGCCCTGCGAGCGCGGCGCAATGAGTTCTGGTGGTATTTCAACGGGTTAGCGCCCTATCGGGGGTACAGTCGCCCTTTCGCCGACGCCACCGGACGGTGGTGGTATGGGGTCAAACCGGGATTCGCCTGGCCGGCGGACTTCTTTTCGCCGTTCGACACAGCGGAGAAAGCTGCTCCTCGGCGGCGGCTGCTTGGGTGGCAGTTCCCCGTCTCCGCCGGGGCGGCAAACTCAAGCGTGTGGCTGAACGTGGTTCACGATCTTGCCGGGTATGGGATCGAGTCGGTTGCGGAGAACAAACGTCGAGCGGTCCGGCGGGGACTTCGCGAGCTGGATGTCCGCGTCGCTGATCCGACCGATCCGGCAACGTGTTCCGCCGCGTGCGAGGTGTGGAACAGTCACGTGGTGCGTACGTCGTGGAACAAGGCGACGTCCGTGGACAAGTTCCAAGCCGGGTGGGCTGAGCTGGCTGATTGGCCGGGAACCACGGTGCTGGTCGCGCGCGAGAAATCAGGCGACCCAAACGTCGCCGCGTGGTTGATCGCCCGTTGCATCGACGACACGGTGTTCGTGGACACATTGGCGTCGCACACCGACCGCCTCGCCCATCGTCCCAACGACGCGATCGTGTTCGCGTGCCTTGTCGCCGCGGAGCGGGCCGGCTTGCGGCACGCGCACTATTCGCTGTGCAGCAACATCGCGTCGCTGGAGGCGTTCAAGGCCTCGCTGGGTTTCGTGCCGCATCCGTTCCCTGCCCGCCTGCAGCTTCGCCGGCCGATCGGGTTGGCGCTTCGGTGGCTTCGACCAGCGACGTACCGGCGGCTCCTGGGATCGGGCGAAGGATTGCCGACGATCCAACCGGCTGAGAATCCGAAAGCATGAGGTCTCGGCGACGTGTCGGACGTCCGGAGACGGTGTCCGTCAGGAGCGGATCCGCGCCGCGGATTTCGAGGTCACGTCGTCAGTCGCATAGCGAAATGGTGTGAGGTGATGTCCATTCCCTTGTGCAGGTAGAAGCGGTGGGCGTCGAAGCGCTGCACGCCGCTGTCGAGGTGCAACTGATCGCATCCGGAACGCTTCGCGTGCTCGACAAGCCAGTCAAACAGGCGACTTCCCCATCGCGTGCCGCGACGCGCCGAGGCGGTCACCAGGTCGTCCACATACATGGCCTTGCCCCAGGCGAGGAGTTCGACGAAGCGGTATCCGGCCACCGCGATCACTTCGCCGCCGTCCTCAATGTAGGCCAGCTCGTAGGCCTGGGTGCGGATCTGCCGTCCGACCTGCGCGACGAAGGCGTCGAGACTGACGTGCGTGCGCAGCTCGCGCATGACCTTGTAGCAGCGTTCGAATTCTTCCGGCGTTCGGGCGACGTGGATGGGGGACATGCACGATAGCGCACCGCAGGACGCCGCCGCTGTCAACCCGGGAAACATGCGTCGCGCGGAGAGAAGCCCTGAGGCCGTCCGTACCTTCAGGGTCGCCGCACGGGAAACAGAAACAATCCCGCTCCCTCACGGTCGCGGGGCGGAAAAAAAATCATCCACTCGCTTCTGCTCGCGGCGGTGATGGACCATGTGTCCGTTCGAGGTCCGGGGGCGGATCGACGTATTGCGCGTAGGTGGTGCTGAAGAAGGGGTGGCTGGTGCGATGCTCGCCCAGGAGCACCACAAGGACCGTTCGCAGTAAGACCCACAGGTCCAACCGCAGACTGCAAAGGCGGACGTAGGCCACGTCGTAGAGGATGCGCTCATCCCAGGAGGCAAGGGAACTGGCATAGACCTGTGCCAGACCGGTGACACCCGGTTGGACTTCCAGCCGCTGTCGGCGGAAGTCGTCGTAGGCTTCGACCTGGTCGAGCAGCGTCGGGCGCGGTCCGACCAGGGACATGTCGCCGCGAAGCACGTTGAGCAGTTGCGGCAACTCGTCGATTTTCAAGCGACGCAGCCACAGGCCGACGCGGGTGATGTCGGGGTGGTGAAGGGAGACGAGTTCCTTCGGATCGGGCTTGCGGTCGCCGAGCATGGTTCGGAACTTGACGAGGCGAAACGGTTGCCCAAGACGTCCGCCGCGGGTCTGGATAAAGAAAAGCGGTCCGGAACTCGTCAGCTTGATCAACGCGGCCGCAAACAGAAACACGGGGAGCAGCACGATCATCAAGACGCTGGCGGCGAACACGTCGACGGGTCGCTTGCCGAAGCGAGCCCAGGGGCTGAGGGTTGGTTGGGGGTTACTCAACGGATGACCGCGTTCCGATCGACTCCGAGGGAAACAACAGGATCCGCTACCGCGGCGCCATCCTCGTAGGCGGAGTTATTCGCGTGCTCGCGCGAGGCGGATCCTACCATGCACATATCCTGGGCCGACACCCCAGGGATCCTCGTGCTGCATCGTCGAGATTCTTGCTGCCATGATATTCGGCAAACGCCGCCGGGGGGCTGGATGGATCGGACGGACGGCAGCGCGAGACCGGCGTACAAATCATGTTTGTGCTTGCGTTCCTCCCGACGACCACGGATTCTTTGAAGAAGTTCCGACGTAAGCGTCGTCCTGGCATTGGAGTTACGGGGCGGTACGCCGCGGGCACGCGATTCTCAGATTGTTTCCTGAGATTCCGTACGAGACCAGCGTTCGGCGCACTGAACCCGCCAGGCGGTGCATTGTGCCACAAGATTAGGTGGTTGCTGAGTCGAAGTGGCTTGCGCAATTATTATTCGCACCAGGTGGTCGCCGGGACACCTGGGCTTTAATTTGGCCGTTTGTCATTTATTGAATGCGGTGTCGCTTGATTGGAGGTTCGCGGTTGGCACGCCGTTTGCGAGACGACACCCAAGCACCTGCGGTTCGTGGCCCGCCTTTGCGGGATCGGGTTGCGGACCGGGCGCAGGACTTGCCGATACCTTAGATACGGGAGGATGGTCCGTTGTTGCCGTCGAGCTTGTCCAACCCAGCGCCAAGCCACGGGGGTTCTCCGGCGGGGGCGGACCGCGCTTCCGATTCGGGTGGAAGGATGCGGGGGTTTTCCCACTTGCACGTTGCCGGCTTGCGGCGGCTGTTCTGGCTACTGCTCGCGGTCTGCCACGCTCCGGTGCTGGCGGCTTCGTGGCAGAAGCTGCTTTCCGGCGAGGATGCGCTTGGGCCGTGTCTGGTATTGACGCTGGTTATCCTCTTCTTCGGGTTGAAGCTTGTTGACGTTGCGGCGTTGCGTGTTCGAAAAAACCGCCGTGCATATGTGGCATTGTGGGTGGTGGTCGCGTTCTTGCACGTCGACGTGCATGAGTCGGTCGATGGTCGTGTTGCGTTGGTTGAAGGCGTGACGGCGGTTGTTGCGGCCAGCCTGCTGGCGGCCAAGCCGTCCGTTCGTCGCGTGATCGAGGTTCTCGGAGCTAGGCCCGGCGGCGGTCGCGTCGGGCTGTCGTTGTATCGCTCTCATGAGACCGTGTGGTTCGACGCCTTCCGGCCCCACTGCTGGGCCTTGGCGTTTCAGATGTGTCGTCCCCACGCTCCTCCCGCCTGACGTTGGTCCCAAGCCGTATAGGCCGTTTCAGGCCGTCTTGCAGTTGGAAAGTACATAGCTCCAGCCGTCGGAGGCGAGTGGATTCGTTCGTTGCGCCCGAGTGAGGGTTTAACGAACGGAACGCCGCCACGCGATGTGGATCGCTGCCTTAGGGCGGATGAGGCTGCGTTGTCGGACTGATGGCGGGATCGGGAGTACGTCGGCGTGCCGCCGGACCCGGCATCGCGCGGGCTGAAGCTCGCGGCCCAGGGCTGGGAGTTCACGGAAACGAGTACCATGCGACGCTGATCGTTGCCGATGCCGCGACGGGGATGTTCGGACGGCGGCCGCGCAGGGCGACGCGATCACAGGAACATTGGGGAGGCGTTCGATGGAACTGAATCAATTGGCTCCGCGTTCCGCGCAGCCGGCCGATGGAGAAGCGGCCTGCGGGCGGAGTAGGAAAGCCGTTTTGCTGATCAACCTGGGGACGCCGCAAGCGCCCACGGCGGCGGCGGTTCGCCGTTACTTGTCTCAATTCCTGTCCGATCCGACGGTGATCCAGCTTCCTCGCGGGTGGCGATGGTTCAACCGCCCGCTCGGGGCGTTGATCGCATTCCTTCGTGCTCCGCGGAGCGCGAAGATGTACCAGAAGGTTTGGACTCCGGAGGGATCGCCGCTGCTGACGATTAGCCGGGCGCAGGCGGAGGCGCTGGAAGAATCGCTGCCGTCGGGTTGGCGGGTGTTTGTGGGGATGCGCTACGGAGAGCCGTCGATCCCGGACGCGCTTCGTGAGATCGAGGAGGCGGGCTTTGAGCAGCTGACGATCGTTCCCATGTACCCGCAGTTCAGCGGACCGACGACGGGGACCGCACTGGACGAGGTTCATAAGTACCTTCAGGGCGCGATGCACACGTTGCACGTCACGACGCGCACAACCTGGTACGGCGATCACCGGTACATCGCGGCGCAGTCAGGGTTGCTGGCGTCGTACGCGCGTTCCGCGGGACTCGGGCCGGAGAACTGCTACCTGCTCTTCTCGACGCACGGATTGCCCGCCGCGTACGTACGAAGGGGCGATCCGTATCCGGGGCACGTGGCACGCACGGTCAGCCTGGTGATGGAGCAGTTGGGTTGGCCGAGCGACCGGGCGTCGCTTGCCTATCAGAGCCGGTTTGGCCCAGCCAAGTGGTTGGACCCGTACACCGACGTCGTGTTGCAGAACCTCGCCAAGGCTGGGGAGAAGAAGGTGCTGGTTTGCCCCGTCAGTTTCACGGCGGATTGCCTGGAGACGCTCGAAGAAATTGACGTGCGCTATCGGGAGTTGCTCGAGGAGCGCGGAACGGAGCTGTACCTGTGTCCGGCGCTCAACGCGGATCCGGGGTTCATTTCAGCCCTGAAGCACCTCGTGTTGCAGGGGGTTACGCCGATGTCCGGCGCGGGGCGGCATCCCGCAGCTTCTGAAACGTATTCCCCTGCCGCTCGTCCATCGGACCGTGGGAGCGCGGTTTCAGCGCCCGATCGTTTCGGCGATCGTCGGGCGGGCGTGGTCCAGGCGGATGGACATGAGTTCACCATGATCGGGGTGTCGGTGAATGGAGCGCTAGACCACGAGTCGCCCGTTCGACACGTGGACGCGGCGACGTTGTTGCGGGTGAAGAGGCCGGCGTGCGAGATTCCCAATGTTCTTCGCGAGTTGAGCGTGGAGGTCGCGGAAGCGTGGATCTGGAACACCTGCCGTCGCTTCGAGTTGTACTGCTGGCTGCCGCAGGCGACCGGCGAAGAGGGGCGGAGTCGCCTGGAGCGCATTCGAAGCAGTTTGTTCCCGGACTCGGCTTCATTAAACGGCGAAGTGAACATTCTATCCGGGGATGCGGCGCGGCGGCGGTTGTTGCGCACGGCGGCCGGTTTGGAAAGCCACCTTCCCGGCGAGCGGGACGTTCTCGAGCAACTCCACGCGGCGTATCGGTTGGCCGAACGGGCCGGGACGTTGGGTCGGCGGAGCCAAGCTCTTTTGGAGGAGGTGACATCGGCGGAACAGAGTCTGCGTGATTCGACGGAGTGGGGCCGGTTTCGCGTGGACTATTGCCAGGTCGTCCTGCAAAGGGCGGCGGCGGAATCGGGAGTGGATTTCGCGGCGGCGCGAATTGTGGTGCTGGGCGGTTCGACCACGTCGGCAGGGGTGCTGCGAACGCTGCGTGAAGAGTTTTCCGTCCGCGACCGGCAGTTGACGCTGCTGCATCGCGGTCACAAGCACGGAGGGCATCTCAAACTGCTGCGCAGCGCGATCGGCGCCGGCAGGCGAATTCGCGTGCAGAATTACCAGGAGCGCGCAGTGGGGCAGGCCGTCGCGGAGGCGGAGGTGGCGATCTTCGGCGTGGATTCGCAGGAGCCGGTGCTGGACCGCGCAAGTCTGGCGACCCTGTGCGCCGGTCGAGCGAAACCTCTGCTCATCATCGACATGAACGTGTTTGGTTCGACCGTTGGGTGCGAAGACCTTCCGGAGGCAAGGTTGTATTCGGCGGCTGTCCTGGATCGTTGGGCGGCGGAGCACGGCGCGGAAATGTGCCGTAATCGCGCCTTCCGGGCCGCGGCCGACGAGGCGGAACGCTGGATCGCCGAACGATTCAACGCGTCCGTGCGCCGTTGCGGCGGTGCCCGCCCGGTGCATCGGATTCGTGATCACCACGAGGCGTGCGCGTGCGCGGACTCAACGGCGCCGGAACGCGAGCGGGCATTGGCCCCAACGGGGCCGGGGGGAGGAAGGCCATGATTCTCGACCACACGCCGCTGGCTTGGCATCCGATGGACCGGGAGGTGTTCCGTCGATACGCGGGCCTGTCGCTGCCGCGGCACGTCGCGTATCCGATGCCCACGTGGTGGGGTGAAATGGACGAGGCGGCGGCGCGGACCCTGTATGGGGAGTATTTCTCATACGCGGCCGCTCACGACCTGTCGCTCTACGTGCATATCCCTTTTTGCGCGGAGTTGTGCAAGTTCTGTGCATGCAACCGGGTGATTCTGGGACGGTCGCGGGTACCGGCGGAGGAACGCGTGGAGCGGTACCTGGCGGCGCTGGAGCGGGAGATCCGCATGGTTGCGGCGCTGAACCGGCAGGGAAAGCCGCTTCGACAGATTCATTGGGGCGGCGGAAGTCCCACCTATCTGACGGCGTCGCAGATCGAGCGCATCCACGGCGTCGTGCGGGACAGCTTCGACGTCAGCGACGACGCGGAAATCGCCATGGAGATGGACCCGCGTGGCGCAAGCGGCGAGAAGCTGCCGGCTCTGCGCGGTATGGGATTCAATCGCGCGTCCATCGGGGTGCAGGACTTCGATCCGCGGGTCCAGGAGCACGTACGACGAGAACAGCCCTATGAGATCGTGGCGGAGTTTGTGGAACGATGTCGCAAACTAGATTTTGACAGCGTCAACTTTGATCTGATTTACGGCATGCCGTTTCAGACGGTGGAGACCATGGACCAGACGGTTCGGCAGGCGATCCAGCTTTCGCCGGATCGGGTGGCGTTTTATCATTACGCGCAGATTCCGGACAAGATCGCCACCCAAAGGGGGATGGATTACGCCCATTTGCCAGACAGCGAGACGAAGTTGGATATGTTCCTGCAATCTTATGACCGCTTTACCGAGGCGGGCTACGAGTTTATCGGGCTGGATCATTTCGCCAAGCCCGGCGAAGGTCTGTCCCGGGCGCTTCGCGAGGGGACCATTCAGCGAAATTTCCAGGGGATGACCACGGGCGGCGATCTCGCGTTGCTCGGGGTCGGGGCCTCGGCCATCGGGCATTTGCCGGGAATGGGGTATCTCCAAAACCTCAAGGAGACGGAGGATTACGTCGCCCGCCTGGAGAGCGGCCAGATGGCCGTCGAGCGAGGGAAGCGGTTCACAGAGGAGGATTGCATACGCCAGGCTGTCGTGGGGCAGTTGTACTGCCTGGGGCGGATTGTCCCGGAGGAAATTGACAGCGCATTCGGGATTTGCTTCGGGCGCCATTTCGCGCGCGAGTTGGACATTATGGAGGAATTGGCGCGGGACGGTTTGGTAGAAATGGACGGCGCGGGAGAAATGCACGCGACGATGCCGCTGGGGCGAGTCTTGCTGCGTAACCTTGCGGCTGTGTTCGACGCCTACCTTCACCCCGAGGCGTACCGAAAAGGGGAACTGCATTGTTTTTCCGTCAATGCATAGTGAATAGAGCACGGTATGTTAAAGAACGATCTCGTATTGAGGGCTGCAAGACGCGAACGGACGGAGAGAACGCCGGTGTGGATGATGCGCCAGGCGGGGCGCACGGACCCGGCCTATAGGGCATTGCGGGAAAGGGTCGAACTGCCGCTGGAGGAGATGTTCCGCAATCCGGAGATTGCGGCGGAGGTCTCCATTCTTCCGGAACGCATCGGCGTTGACGCCATCATTGTCTTTCAGGACATCCTCACGCCACTGGAACCCATGGGCGCGGCGTTTGAGTTCGCGCCGGGACCGAGGCTTCGCCGCCCTTTCGGCTCGGCGGCGGATTTCAGACGTCTTCACTCCATTGATGTGGAACGGGACTTGTGGTTTGTGGGGAGGGAGATTGAACTCATTCTGGAGAAACTGGACGGAAGGCTTCCTCTGTTGGGCTTTGCCGGAGGGCCGATGACGCTTGCGTTTTTCCTCATGGCAGGCGGCAGTCCGTCGTTGGGCGACCAGGGTCTTCGTTCGTTCATGCGGGAGGATCGGGAAGCGTTCCAATCATTGTTGGATCTCCTGACGGGAATGACGATTGACTATCTACGGTTGCAGATTGACCACGGCGTTCATGCGGTGCAGTTGTTTGAATCGTTGGCCGATCGGCTGACGGACGAAGAGTACGATGCGTTTGCACGTCCTTGTCAGGCGCGGATTCTTTCCCAACTTCCCACCCACGTGCCAAAAATTCTGTTTTGCAAGGGGCGAAGCAATGTGGGCCAAATGCTCGCCTCGGGTGCGGACGTATTGAGCGTGGGAGAATGCGTCGACCTTCGCTCTGCCGCAGAGCAATATGGAGACCAAACGGCTTTTCAGGGTAATCTGGACCACCACCTCGTGGCCACTGGTAGTTTGGAGGAGATCGACGAGGCAGTCGAAAAATGCATTGATGCGGGCGGCGGTAGGGGTCACATTCTGAATCTTAGTCATGGGTTGATGCAGCACACGCCGTTTTGCAACGTGTGTCGGGTGGTGGATGTGGCCAGACGATATTGCGCGAAGCGGGAGAGCGAGGCGCGGATTGGATAACATCATGGTGTCGGCAGATAGGGAGATCGTTGTCGTCGGAGCGGGAATCAGCGGGCTTGCGGCGGCGTGGAGGCTGAGGCAGGCCGGGATAGACGTGGGCGTGCTCGAGGGGGGCGAGAAGGTTGGAGGGTATGCCCGGACGGAGCGTCGGGCCGGGTTCCTGCTGGAGAAAGGCCCGTTCAATGTGTTGGTGCGGGACGCTTCGTTTGAGGCGCTCCTGGACGACTTCGCCGGTGAAGTCCAAGTCGTTGCGGCCGACAAAGCCGCCGGGAATCGCTACCTGTATCGCCGTGGCGAGCTGTGTCGAGTTCCCACCAACCCACTGGCCATGCTGACGACGTCGTTGCTGAGCGTCGGGGGGCGCCTTCGCCTGTTGGGAGGCCTATTCGTATCGAAGGCCGCGGACCAGTCGGAGCAGACGATTGAGCAGGCGGCTTCGCGCCGACTGGGGCGTGAGGCTGCGGATACTTTGGTCAGCGCCGCGATTGCGGGGATTTACGCGGGCGACATATCCAAGCTGAGTCTAAGCGCGTGTTTTCCTAAGGTCGCGGAAGTTGACGCCGAAACGCGGAGCCTCATCGGGTACGGATTGCGGGCGGCTGTTCGCCGAAAGAAGGGCGGATCGGGGCGCTCCGGGAGGTGGCGCGGCATGGTGAACTGCGACGGCGGGTTGGGAGCGTTAACTTCGGCGATCGGCGCGCGGCTTGGCGAGAGGCTGATGACGGAGTGCCGCGTGGAGGAATTGCATTCGGTGGACGGCGGGTATGCCCTGGTCTATCGGCGCGGCCGAGGCGGCAGGGATAGCCTGTACGCGCGAAGGATCGTGCTGGCGCTTCCGGTGGAAGCCGCCAGCGGGCTGTTGGAGGACGTCTGTCCGGATGGGGCGGAGGCGCTGGGCGGAATCGAGAGCGCGTCGGCGGTGGTGCTGAATTTGGGGTATCGCCGCGAGGACATCGAGCATCCGTTGAATGGATTCGGGTTTCTCGTCCCGCGGAACGAGCCGGAGGTTCCGGTCATGGGCGTTCTGTGGGCGGACAGCACCTTCCCGCATGTCGCGCCGGCGGGCTATCGACTCTTGCGGGTTTTCCTCGGCGGCGCGCGCGATCCGGACGCGGTGAAAAGGAGCGACGGCGAGTTACTTCGGATGGCCGAGGGACCGTTGCGGAAGGCGCTGGGCGTCATCGGATCTCCGATGCTCGTGGATGTCTGCAGGCACCCGGCGGCAATTCCACAGTATCATTGCGGACACGCGAGCAAGATTGCCCGACTGGAAGCGGCGATCGGGCGGCAGCCGGGTCTATCGGTCATCGGGAATTTCTTGCATGGAATCTCCGTGAACGACTGCGTTCGAGTGGCGATGCAATGTGCGGAGCGAGTGATCGAGGCGCGGCGCCATGGAACGGTTCCTTCGGCGCCGGTGGCAGAGTGCTGCGAGCACTACGCATTCCCACAATAGGCCACGCGTTGGCTCGGACCGACACTGGCGGACGAGGCGCCCAGCCGAAAGCACCGCCAGTGGTTGGGATTGGTATTGGGCGAAGGGAGGATCGACGGCGATGGAACATGCGAATGGTTCGAACTCTTTGCGGCGTCGGCCGCGACGGCTTCGTCGGAGCGAAGCCATCCGCAGCCTGGTGCGTGAGACGGAACTGATGCCGCAGCGGCTGGTGCTGCCGCAGTTCGTCATGGAGGGGAGAGGCAGGTCCGAGGCCATCGGGGCGATGCCGGGACGATCTCGGCACTCCATTGATCGAACGATCGAGGAGTGCAGGCAGGCCATCGACCTGGGGGTCAACGCCTTCGCGTTGTTTCCCCTCGTGAATCCTTCGCTCAAGACGAATGACGCGCGGGAGGCGTTCAACGCGGACAACCTGCTTTGCCGGGCTGTGCAGGGCATCAAGGAGGTTTGCCCGGGGGCGTGCGTCATTACGGACATCGCCCTGGACCCCTACTCGATCGTGGGCCACGACGGATTGGTAAGCCCTGGGGGCGTGGTGCTCAACGACGAGACGGTCGCGGTGCTGGCCAAGATGGCGGTGGTTCACGCGCGGGCGGGAGCGGACATCGTCGCGCCGTCGGACATGATGGACGGACGCGTCGGGGCGATTCGGGCGGCGCTGGACGAAGCCGGGTTTCAGGACGTGGCGATCATCAGTTACACGGCCAAGTACGCTTCGGCGTTCTACGGACCGTTTCGCGAAGCCCTGGATTCGGCGCCGGTGGAGGCGCCGAACGTTCCCCGCGATAAGAAGACCTATCAGATGGATCCGGCGAACGCCCGCGAGGCGCTGATCGAGGCGATGCTCGACGAAGCGGAAGGCGCGGACATGATGATGGTCAAGCCGGGTCTGCCCTACCTGGACGTCATCGCGCGGTTGCGGCAGTGCACCGATCTGCCGATTGCGGCGTATCACGTGAGCGGCGAATACGCGATGGTGAAGGCCGCGGCGCAGATGGGATGGCTGGACGAGCGCCGGTGTATGACGGAATCGCTGACGTCGATCGCCCGCGCCGGCGCCGACGTGATCTTCACTTACGCCGCCCTGGACTACGCGAGGTGGTGGCGAGAGCGTTTCGTATAGTCCAGGATCGCCGCCGCCAGGGAGGCGAAGGTTCTGTCCGGTGCCTCGATGGTCGGCGTGACGCCGATTCCGCGCAGGGCCTTTGAGGTGGTCGGGCCGATGCTGGCGTAGGGTCGATCGACGCGCCCGACGGCCTGAACGGCCGAGGGACTGGCGACGCCCACCACGTCGATGCGCTCAACGATGCGGCGGTCAAAGTCACGCCGGACAGTCTGGTAAAGGATCGGGCAACTGAGTTCGACGCCCGCCCAACCCGGTCGGGCCTCGACCAGCGAAGAGCGCGGGTAGCAGACCTTGCCTACGGTCATCCGGGACGCAAGCTCTTCAAACAGGCTCGCGGCGTCGCCGCCGCGGCTGACCAGTTCGACGCGCAATCCGCACTCCAGGGCGGCTCGCCGCGACGATTCTCCGACAACGGCAACGCGTGGACCGGGCGGCATTGGCGCGGCTACGGAGCGAACGGCGAAGGGGCTGGTCAGCACGAGCCAATCGTTTGGTCCCAAGTTTGCGACGCTGGCGGCGCAGTCATCGACGACTTGGCGTGCAAGCACCGGTTCAAGCACGGCCGAGAGTCCCGCCGCATGAAGGGCCAAGCAGAAGGGGCCGTCCGGTTCCTCGTCTCGCGTGACCCAGACCCTGAGCATGGCGATTCCCTGACTCACTCATGCGTTGCCGGGACGCATTGGGATCCCGCGGGCCGAAGCCCGCGGCGCGCGTACTACCACGGCTTCTCAGCTCGAGCAGTTCAGTTCGGCCTGCAAGCGTTTCGCCAAGCGTTCGCCCATCTCCGTCGGGTCTCGACCGACTTCCGTTCCCTCGACCACGCGCGAGAAATCGTCGGTGAAGAGCTGCCCGTGGAGGCGGATGGTCCCCGCGTCGATGAGCGCGTGGGCGCCGAGGGGCACGTGACAACCGGCGCCGATGACCTTGAGGAACTGTCGCTCGGCCTCGACGGCCAAACGCGACTCGGCGTGATCGAGCGTGGCTGCCGTTGCGCGAGCGGGATCGTCGGCGCGAGTCTGTACCGCGAGGGCGCCCTGCGCGGGAGAAGGGACGAATCGGTCCATGGGGAGGTCGATTCGATGCCGGGGATGAAGTTGGAGCCGCTTCAATCCGGCGGCCGCAAGCACCACGCCGTCGATCGCGCCTTCCTCGACCTTCCGTACCCGGGTCGGGACATTGCCTCGGATGGGTACCAGCGTAATCGGCGCATGGCGTCGGAATTGGGCGGCACGACGCGGACTGCTGGTCCCCAGGCGGAAGCCGGGCGGAATATTTCCGAGATCGACCGGCGCGCGGGTTACGAGCACGTCGTGGGCCACCTCGCGGCAAGGAATCGCGGCGATGACCAATCCTGGGGTGGCCGCGGTGGGTACGTCCTTGAAGCTATGCACGGCCAAGTCGATCTCGCGGCGCAGCATCGCTTGCTCGATGGCGCTGACGAATCCGCCCGCGGGCCAATCGGCGTCGAACTTCTGCTCGGTGGCCACGTCGCCGTGCGTTTTAATGATCACCCGCTGAATGTCCAGCTTAGGATGGGCTTTGAGGAGAAGGTCGCAGACCCATCCTGTTTGCCAAAGGGCGAGTTCACTTCCGCGGGTTCCAACGCGCAACACGCTCATGTCGTGATCTCATCCAGGGCGTCGCCGGCGACCCGAAGCACTTCGTCAATGATCCCCGAATCGTGGGCGGCGGAGACGAAGAACGCTTCGTACCCGGAGGGCGGAAGCCAAACCCCGCGTCGCAGCATCGCTCGGAAGAAAGCCGCGAATCTCTCATGGTTGGCAACCTGGGCGTCCGCGAAATTACGCAGGGGCCTGTCGGAGAATGCAACCCCTAACATGCCCCCGCACGACCCGGCTTGGATGACTACGCCCCGCCGGGAGGCCGCCGATTGAAGACCCTTTTCCAGGAAACTGCTTGTTTGCCCCAGTTGCTCGTAGAAGCCAGGTTCGCGGCAAAGGTGCAGCGTGGCGATTCCGGCCGCCAGGGCGACGGGATTGCCGCTGAGGGTTCCCGCCTGGTACATCGGACCCACCGGGCTGACCTGGTTCATGACGTCGCGCGAAGCCCCGTAGGCAGCCACCGGCATTCCCCCGCCGATGACCTTGCCCAGGCAGGTGATGTCGGGGCGAATTCCGCAGAGGTGTTGATACCCGCCCCATGCGACGCGGAAGCCGGTCATCACCTCGTCAAAAATAAGCAGAGCGCCGAAGCGGTCGCAAAGGGATCGCAGCGTCGGGAGGAATCCCTCCGTCGGTTCGGCGTATCCGAAGTTCCCTGCGAGCGGCTCGACAATGATCGCGGCGACGTCGGAGCCATGTTGATCCAATAGGCGCTCGACGGCGTTGGCGTCGTTGTAGTGTGCAAGGAGCGTCGACTCGGCGAAGGAGGCGGGCACGCCCGCGGATTTGGGGATGCCGAAGGTCGCCGCCCCGGACCCGGCTGCGACCAGCAGGGAATCGACGTGTCCATGATAGCACCCCAGAAACTTGATGATCCGGGTTCGTCCGGTCACCGCGCGTGCCAGCCGGATGGCGCTCATGGTCGCCTCGGTTCCGCTGCTCACGAAGCGGATCGAGTCAATGGAGGGGAATACGTCGGTGAGGAGTTCAGCCAGTTCGACCTCGGCTTTGCAGCAGGCGCCGAAGCCAAGCCCGCGCCCGACGGCGGCGCGGACGGCCTCGACCACGGCGGGGTGGGCGTGGCCGACAATGGCCGGCCCCCATGCGCCGACGAGGTCCACGAACCGCCGGCCATCGATGCTGAAAACGTACGGGCCTTCGGCGCGTTCGACAAAGAACGGCTCACCGCCAACGGCGCCGAACGCCCTCACGGGACTGCTCACGCCGCCGGGCATGACCAGGCAGGCCCGGCGATACCAGGCTGGAGATTCGCGTGAGTTCATGGGTGCGTCGGGTTTCCGTTGCGTGTCGATCATGTTGTCTTCGGTCCTTCCCGGTTGCGGCAGTCTATCCGAAACGGATGCAAGAAGCGTGCCGTGGGTTGCCCGGCCGGTTGAACGGGGCGTTCCTTAGTATCCCGACGATCGCGCGGGCTGAAGCCCGCGGCTCGGAAAAGAAGCGACTCAATCGGAGGAATCCCGCCGGATGCCGGTCGATGCGACGAACATGGCGTCGCCGTAGCTGTAAAAGCGGTAGCGCTCCAAGATGGCGTGGGCGTAGGCGCGGCGGGTGAGATCGCAACCCGCAAAGGCCATCACCAAAGCCAGCAGCGTGCTTCTGGGCAGGTGAAAGTTGGTCAGCAGCGCGTCCACGATACGGAAGTCAAATGGCGGATAGATCAGCAGGTCCGTCGTGCCGGTACATGGCACGAGGTCGCGAGGCGAGGAAGGTGATTGTCGATGGTCGATGGACGATTTGCGATTGGACAAGATGGCGGCGCCGGGGGCGCGATGGGCGGCGGATTCCAGGACGCGGAGGGTGGTGGTCCCGACGGCGACGATCCGACCGCCGCGCGCTCGGCAGCGGTTGACCGCATCGGCGGCGGTTGCGGTCAGATCGAACCATTCCTCGTGCATCACGTGGCGGGTGAGGTCTTCCACCGCGACAGGTTTGAACGTGCCCAGCCCGACGTGCAGCGTGACATAGGCGATCTCGACGCCACCCAACGCGATCCTGCTCAACAAATCCTGCGTGAGATGCAAACCGGCGGTTGGCGCGGCGACGGCGCCGGGGCGCTGGGCAAACACCGTCTGGTACCGCGACCGGTCGAGGTTTGCACGCGCGTCGGCGATCTTGTGGCGACGAATGTAGGGGGGCAAAGGCGTCGTGCCGACCTCCGCAAGGATTCGTTCGACGGGGTCGGAACGGTTGATTCGCGCCAGCCATCGACCGCTGCCAAGGGATTGGATGAGTTGGAGCGTGACAAGATGCGGCAGGGCGGTCTTTGCCCCACGAGTGCGTTGCCCGGCCGCTCCGCCGTGATCCTCGATCGCATCGGGCGGCATATCCAAGATTGGGGGCGACTTCCCTGTATCCCCCCTTGCCAAGGGGGGAGGCGTTCCGCCGGCGTCTTCGCCTGCCCGGGGAGGAGGCGATACCGCCGTGTCCTTGGTTTCCGAGGAAGGAGGTGGAACGTGGAGTGACTCGCCGAGGCGAAGTCGGCGTGAGCCTTCCAGTAGCACGTTCCAAACACCCGGTCTTGGCTCGGCCACGAACAGTCCCTTCACGGTGCCGCCGGTGGTTCGATAGGCGGTGAACTTCGCGGGCAGAACTCGCGTGTCGTTGACGACGAGCAGGTCGGCGGGGCCAAGGAAGTCGGGCAGGCGAGTGATCGTGGAGTCCCGGAGCGAGGCGTCCGTCCGATCCACGATCAACAGGCGGGCGTCCTCGCGGCGTGGCGGCGGAACCTGGGCGATCAGTTCGTCCGGAAGCGAGTAGTCGAGTTCGCGCACCGCGAAACTGGGTCGTGGGTCCGAGTTGGCGTCCGGTTCCATCGAGTGCGGTATGACGCGGGAATGACAGAGCGTCAAGAGCACAAACCCCACCTGAGCAACGCCCCTACGGCACGGTCAGAGCGCCGTCGCACTCCACGGTAAAGCTGATCGTTCCCGATACGTCCGTCACCGCCAGGTCCGCCGTCGCTGCCGCTTGGATCGAACCAGCGAAGAGGTGATACGACTCGATCAGTTCGCCATCGATGGAAATGCCCGGCAACGTCGGGCGCGGCGTATAGGTCACGATCAGGTGGTGCGGCATTCGGACCACGTCGGTGATCTCGAACGCCAGGTCGGCTGTGGGAATCGACCGCACGACGGCCTCCCCGATCACGACGTCCACCTCATTGATGGCCATGGTCCCGTCGGCGTCAACGGTAAACGTGACCGGAACGGTGAATTGATCTTGAGTCGTGCCGCCGGGTCCGTCTTCCGCCTGGATCGAGCAGGTCAACTCGCCGGTGTAATTGCCCGGTACGAATCCCGACCCGAACATGCCGCAGCCGGCGGTCACGCATCCACCCACGACCGCGACAACGGCAAGAAGCGATCGGGCCTGTGTGGTTGTGCCTCGGAACGACAATCGCCGGCAAACTTCTCGCTGCATGATCGAGCAACCTCCCAACGTCCCCACAACCAGTCCGCGAGCACGCGGACTCAACTCGCCGTCGAGCATTCGAAGATCATCCACAAAGAACCTTGCCCGCTGTCATCCGTAGCGAGCGTGGAAGTGCGCAGGCTCATGGTGGTTATCGTACATGGCGATGATGATTCCGAAAAACCGACTGATCTCGGGCATGCCGATAGGATAACGTGAGACTTCCTCATCGAACAACCCTGCTCGCCGGGTGCCCCATCCCTTCCACCAGGAAAGATTGGGGCACCAAGGCATATGCCCAATCCTTCGCTTCGCCTGACGGTCCGCCTCAGCGTAAACTATCCCTCCAGAGGAACCGCAACCTCACGGCCGCGGTCCGGTCGTACCTCGGCGGTCCCCGGATCGAGCGGTGACGGACCGCGGAACGGGAACGCGAAGTCACGACGCACTGGAAGTATCGGGGCCAGACGGCGCAGGACAGCTTGATGGACACGATCGTACTCTCAGCCGTCGGCGTGGTGGTCGGCCTCGCCGGCGGAATGTTCGGCATCGGCGGGGGCATCGTGTTGATTCCCGCGCTGACCGAAATCTTCGGTCCCGACCAGCACCGTTATCAGGCGGCGGCGATGATCGTGAACTTCTGCGTTGCGATCCCCGCTGTCGTCCAGCACCGCCGGGCGCGGGCGATCGATGCACCGACGGTGGCCCGGCTGATTCCCGCGGCCTTGCTGGCGATTCTGCTGGGCGTCGGCGTCAGTGAGTTGCAGGTCTTCAGCGGCGAAGGCCAGCGTTTTCTGCAGCTGCTATTTGCGTGCTTCCTCATGTATTGCGGCATCAGCGAGGGAGGCTGGTTGCTTCGCGGAGAAGCAGCGCGCGGCAGCCCGGACCTCCCATCCCCGAATGCTCCGGTCGCCCCTCCCTCCCTCGAACGCACGCTGGCCGTCGCCGGACCCACCGGGTTCATCGCCGGGTTCCTCGGCGTGGGCGGCGGAATCGTCGCCGTTCCGTTGCAGCGAAAGTTCCTGGCCATTCCGCTGCGCCGCGCCATCGCCAACTCAGCCGCCATGATCATCGCCACGGCCTTCGTCGGCGCGATCGCCAAGAACTACGCCTACGCCGCGGACCATGACGGCTCGCTGGCGCCGGTGGCCCTCGCTTTGAGCGTTGTTCCGACGGCGGTCCTCGGAAGCCTCGTAGGAAGCGATCTCACGCACCGCCTGCGGCTGCGCATCCTGCATCTGCTGTTCATCATGCTCCTGTTGGTCTCGGCCGTGCGACTGGGTCAGGGCGCGCTGCGGTCACCGAAGGAAGACGGGCGGGCGGCGGCGGTCGCGCGATAATCGGTCTGGGTCAACTCGTAGCGCAGCAGTCGGTAGCTCGATCCCGAGGCTCCGGTTCGGTGCAGTTCCTCTCCCACTCGCCGAAATCCGGCGGACTCGTAACAGCGGATGGCCGGCGCGTTGCGCGGAAACACCACCAGGCAAATGCGCTCTGCCCCGCGGCGATCCAACGCTTCGGCACTCAGCCAACGGAGGAAGAATCGCCCGTATCCTCGTCCGCGATCCGCGGGCCGAATGACCACGTGTCCGATCCACAAGTCGGTCGTCCGCGATCGAATGGGGTTCAATTCGCAGTAACCGACGAGCGTCGAAGGACCATGTCCATCGGCGCGGCAAAGCGCGTAGGCTGAGCCGCCGGGTTTGACCCACTCGACGACCTTCCGCGACGTCAACGGCGGCTCGGTGCTGGGGGCGAGCCACAGCAAATCCTGCTCGGTTTGCACCCACGCCGCGACCTCCGCGGCCCACAAGGGATCGAAGGCATCGACCCGAAGGTCAGTTGGTCTGGAAGCCGTCATACTCGATCGAGGGGGGATGGCCATCGGTTCCGGCGTTTCGACCTGAACAGGCGCGGCCGCCACGGCGCGCCTGCCCCGGACATCGTGCCACGGGGGGGATGCGGCGCGGCGAGACGAAAGATCCTGCAAAATACCCAGCGCGCGGACCCGCGTCGGTCCTCGCATTTTGGGGCGCTCTTAGGGTGACTCCAACCGCGCCGCCGGGGAAACTGCCCGAGAGAGGACTCGAACCTCCACGTCCTTACGGACACAAGCACCTCAAGCTTGCGCGTCTGCCAATTCCGCCACCCGGGCCTGTCGAATCGCACCAGTTTAGGCCCGCGACTTGGCGCGTCAAATGGACCGTTCCGTCTCTCCAGGGCCTTTCAATGACCGTGGGGAAGCGGACGTCGTTTCGTAGCGAACCGCGTCGAGCAGATGTTGACCCGATCTGGAAACGAACCAGGCGTTTGACCGACACGCCGGCGCGGGTGCACAATCTGGCCGCCTCGCCGGAGGGCGGGTTTCCCAACCGATCCAGTTTTTTCGAGAAGGCGATTCTTTCATGCACCGATTCACAATTTTCGCCGGGGTCGTGGCGTTCGCCGTCGCACTCGTCACAGGCGTCACGTTGGCCGAGCCGCCGACTCCCAACCGCGATGGCGCGGTACCCAATGAATGGCTGACTCCCTCGGAGCGATCGGACTTTCAGCAAACCCCGCGCTACGACGAGACGATCGCTTTCTGCTGCCGATTGGCCGAAGCGTCGCCGCTGATTCGCGTGACCTCCTTTGGCATCAGCCCCCTCGGCCGTGAACTGCCCCTGGTGATCGTCTCCAAGGGCGGCGCCACGCCGACCGAAGCACACCAACGCGACCGCGTGGTCCTCCTCGTGCAAAACGGCATCCACGCCGGCGAATGCGACGGCAAAGACGGCGCCCTCATGCTGCTCCGAGATATTGCAACCGGGAAGATCGAACCCTCGCTCTTCGACTCCGTCGTACTCCTGGTGATTCCGATCTTCAACGTCGACGGTCATGAACGGTTCGGGCCGCACTCGCGGATCAACCAGAACGGCCCCCAGGAGATGGGCTGGCGAACGACGTCGCGCAACCTCAACCTCAACCGCGATTACATCAAGGCCGACGCCGTCGAGACCCGCGCCTGGTTGAAACTCTGGAACGCCTGGAACCCCGATTTCCACGTCGACACCCACACCACTGACGGCGGTGACTGGCAGTACGACGTCATGCTTGCCTGGGAGCGGAACGCCAACGCCCCGGCCCCGGTGGTGGATTGGATGAGCCGCGTGGTGGAGTCCGAGTTGTTCGACGTGCTGCGCAAGGACGGACATCTCCCCGTCCCCTACTTCGACCTCGTGGACGGAAAGGCCCCGTCGCGCGGCGTCGTTTCCGGCGCGTTCGAACCTCGTTTCTCCACCGGATACGCCGCCCTTCGCAACCGACCGTCGATCCTTGTCGAATCGCACATGCTCAAACCGTACAAGACCCGCGTTCTCGCCCAGTATCACGTCCTGCATCGAGTGCTCGAACTGGTCGCGGCCAATGCGGATTCCCTGCGAGAAGTCCTCCGCCGCGCCGACGCCGCCGATGGGGAACTGGGCCAAGCCGACGAATCGCCCCAACCCGTGGTGCTGTCTCTTCGCCCGACGGACGCGGCGACGCCGTTTACCATGAAGGGCGTCGCCAAGCGCCTCGAACCCAGCGACATCTCCGGTGCACAGCGGATCATCTATGACAACGCCAAGCCCGTAGACATCGAATCCTCCTGGTATAAGTCGGTGGAGGTCGATCAGGCCGCCGTCGCGCCATTTGCGTACGTTATTCCTCCACAATGGACCGAAGTCATCGAACTCGTCGAGGCTCATGGCCTGCGGATCGAGCGTCCGGCATGGCCTCTGACTGTCGATGTGGAGGGCTACCGTCTCCAGGACGTCAAGTTCGCGGAAAGGCCCTTTGAAGGCCGCTTTCGCGCCCAGTTTCATTCTGAAAAGTTCGTCGAGCGCTGCACCTTTCCCGCCGGATCGGCGATTGTTCCGGTGGGGCAGGTCGGCGGCAGGCTGGCCATGCACCTCCTGGAGCCGGCCGCCCCGGACTCGTTCGCCGCATGGGGCTTCTTCAACACCATTTTTGAGCAAAAGGAATACGCCGACTCGTACGTTCTGGAAGCCCTTGCCCAAAAAATGCTCGACGCCGATGCAAAGCTCAAGGAGGAATTCGCCGCCAAGGTCGCCTCCGACGAAAAGTTCGCGGCCGATCCGCGCGCTCGCCTCCACTACTTCTATCAGCGTTCCCCCTTTGCCGACGTACAGCTCAACCTGTATCCCATATTCCGAATCCCGCGCCCGCCGCAGAACGATGCCACCTCGCGGTGACTCGACGACCGAGACCATGACACTCCCGGTGAGACCGTGACACGCCCGGCGGCTGTCGCCTGAGGCACGCTCTCTGTTTTGGCTGGGCGGGTTCATGCTGGTTCGAAACTTCGAAAGAGGTGAAACGCCGATCCGTACGGCGACAGCCTGGAGCGCGCGGGCGCCACTGGGTTCAGTCCGGGCGATCCCTGGGACA
>JBBTCJ010000086.1:0-20501 GCA_038043285.1 Planctomycetota bacterium
ACACCCGTGGCCGCCCTGGTGGCGTACGTGGCGGACGGGTTGGAGTCGAACGCCGGGTTGGAGCTGGCGGAGCAGGACGCGCCGGCGCCGGCGCCGCCTGATCAGCCTCGGCCCGCCGGTGAGGACGGGACGGGGTTCGCGCGGCTGGAGCGCTATTCGCGGGAGTACGATCCGGATGGGGCGGATCGTGCTGGTCCGCGGGCGCGTCGCGGGGGTTTCGACGGCGACGCCGATCCGAAGATGGCGGCGATGGCCAATACCGCCGGTCGGCCGGCGAGCCTCCACGAACACCTGCTGGAACAGTGGCATCTGATGGAGCTTCCCGCGGACCTGCGAGTCGCGGGCGAGGCGATCATTCAGAAGCTTGAACCGGACGGGTACCTCCGTGTGCCGCTGCGCGAGGTCGCGGGTTCGACGAGGCCTCCGGCGTCGGTGGAAACGCTGGAACGATCGCTGGTGGAAGTCCAGAAGCTCGACCCGCCCGGAATCGGCGCCCGCGGCGTTCAGGAATGCCTGACGCTGCAACTGAACACGCTTCCCGGCGACAACGGCATCGAGCGGATTCTGGTCAACGACCACATCGACGACATCACGCACAACCGCCTGCCCGCGATCGCCAAGGCGACCGGGTTCACGCTGGGTGAGATCAACGAAGCAATCAAGGCCATGCGCTCGATGCTGCACCTGCACCCGGGGTTTCTGGTCGGCGATCACTCCGTTCCGTCGATTCGCCCGGACGTGATCGTGGACTACGCCGATTTCGGCGGCGGACTGGAAGTCCGTCTGGCGCGCGGCAACATGCCCAACCTGCGGGTTCGGGACGACGTGGCCGCGCTTGCCAAGTCGAAGGGTAATGGAAAGGACACCCGCGAGTTCGCCCGCAAGCACATTGAGGAAGCCGTCGCGATCATCGATGCGGTCAACTTCCGCAAGACCCGGCTCCTGCAAGTCGCCCGGGCCATCGTCGAGCACCAGCGAGAGTTTTTCGACGTGGGTCCGACCGGCCTGCGTATCTGCAAGATGAGCGATCTGGCTCAGGAATTGGGGTGTGATCCGTCGACGATCAGTCGTACGGTGGCGGATAAGTTCGTGCAAACGCCGCGCGGCATCTATCCGCTGCGCTACTTTTTCACCGGCGGTACGGAGACGGAAGAAGGGGAGACCGTCGGCTGGGACCACGTCAAGAACCGCGTCCGCGAGCTGGTCGAGGCGGAGGACAAGAAGGATCCGCTCAACGACGATCAGGTGGCGGCCCTCCTTTCCCGGGAAGGCATCGAGATCTCACGCCGGACGGTGGCGAAATACCGCCAGCAGTTGGACATTCCCGCGGCCCGACAGCGTAGACAATTCTGACCGCGCCGCCAACCTTCAACTATGGATGGGACATCCTCGCTTGCCGACAACCGTCACCGGTGACTGTTCCGTACGCTATTCCGTCACAAAATGTCCCTTCCGCACTCCGAGGCGCCAGAGCCACTCCTTCATCATGCAATAAGTCACCGGCAGGACGAACAGGGAAAGTAGTTCGATGGTCAATCCGCCGATGGAGGGCAGGGCAATGGGGATCATCACGTCAGCCCCTCGGCCGTCGCTGGTGAGCACCGGCATCAACGACAACACGGTCGTCGCGGAGGTCATCAGGCACGGCCTCACGCGCTGTACGCCCGCGCGGATCACATTCTCGCGAATGTCGGCGATCCCTCGGACCGCCTTCCGTTGGAATTCCTGATTGAGATAGGTGGCCAACACCACGCCGTCGTCGGTGGTCACGCTGAACAGCGCGATGAACCCGACCCACACCGCCGCCGACAGGTTGTAGGTGCGGAAATGCAGCAGGTCACGCGCGTTCTCTCCGAACAGCTCGAAGTTGAAAAACCACGGCTGGGCGATCAACCACAAACCGATGAATCCACCCGCCCAGGCGACGGGAATGCCGCTAAAAACAATCAGCGACGTCGGCACGGATCGAAACTCAAAATACAGCAACATGAACAAGAGAAACAAGCTGATCGGAAGGATGACGGACAGACGCTTCGCAAAGCGCACCTGGTTCTCGTAATTGCCCGCGAACTTGTAGTGAACGCCGGCCGGAAGGAGCAGCTCGCCCGATGCGATCTTCGCCTTCAGCAGGGCGTCGGCGGCCTCCACGACATCGACCTCGGCGTAGCCCGGTTCCTTGTCGAGCAGGACATAGGACACCAGGAAGTTGTCCTCGCTCTTGATGTCCTCCGGGCCGCGAACGTAGCGAATCGTCGCCAGTTGGCTGAGCGGAACCTGGATCCCGTCCATGCCCGGCACCAAGATCCGATCGATCGCTTCGACGTTGTCGCGCAGCTCGCGCCGGTAGCGCACCCGGACGGGATATCGCTCGCGCCCCTCGACGGTGGTCGTCGCGCGCATGCCCCCGAGGGCGATTTCGATGACGTCCTGCACGTCGCGGACGTTGACGCCGTAGCGCGCGATACGCTCGCGGTCGATGTCGATCTCCCAATACGGCTTGCCGATCACCCGATCGGGAATGATGGCGTCCTTGGCCACGCCGGGCACGGCCTTCAGTTGCTCGGATATCTTGAAGACCACGTCCTCGATATCCGGCAGACTTTTGCCATACACCTTGACGCCGATCGGGGCCCTCATGCCCGATTGCAGCATGACCAACCGCGCGGAAATCGGTTGAAGTTGCGGTGCGCCGGTCACCCCGGGAAACTTCGCCGCCTCCTGGATTTCCTTCCAGATGTCGGCCGGGGACTTGATGTGATCGCGCCATTGGCGAATCGACTGTCCATTCGCATCGAGCACCAACTCCTGGGTTACGGGGTCGCGCTGGTACTCGGTCTTGTAAAGAATCACGGTCTCCACCATGGACGGCGGGGCCGGATCCAACGCGGTGTCCGCCCGCCCGATCTTGCCCACCACGCTGTCCACCTCGGGGATCGCCCGAATGGATCGATCCTGCGCCGCCAGTACCTCAATCGCCGATCCAATGCCCGCGTGCGGCATCAACGTCGGCATGAACAGGAAGGATCCTTCATCCAATGGCGGCATGAACTCCCTGCCCAAGCCGGGAAATTGGTGCATGCCGATCGTCCACGCCATCTGGTAGACGGACTGCCTGTCGGCGTCGGTGGACTGCGGTCGCGGGGCCCATTGAAAGGTGTTGCCGAATCCAAGCCATACGGTAAGTCCAAGCACAAAGACAAATCCCGGGATGCTCAGGAAGAGCAGCTTGTGCTCCAGAAACGTTCGCAGAAACCACGGGTAGAAATCAATGAATACGACACGAACCATTCCCCACGCGAGGTTGATGCCCAGTACAATGGTCAGGTTGCGGACAAACCCCGCCCCCGGACCAAGAGGCATCCAGTGCCGGGTCAGCAGAATGACCACGGCGCCCATGACCACGGCGCTTGCGGCCAGTCCGAACCAGTGCAACGCTCGCGGTGACAACCTGGCCTCGATGAGCGAATACGCACCATAGGCGGCCGCGGCCGACCCCGCCCAGTGCCACCCCAGCGCCGCGGCGATCACCCCGCCGAGAATAAACGCGCCGGGAAGCACCGCACGCGATGCTCCCCGCCCTCGCGCCAGCGGAGAGAAGATCAGCGCCGCCAGCGTCGGAAGAATCAGCATGGCCACCAGCAGCGATCCAATCAGTGCGAAGGATTTGGTGTAGGCCAGCGGTTTGAAGAGCTTCCCTTCCGGCCCTTCCAGCGCAAACACGGGAAGGAACGCGATGACCGTCATCAGGATGGCCGTCGTAACCGCCGAGCCGATTTCGCGCGACGCTTCGTAGACCACTTCGTTGATCGGCCGGGCCGCGGCGCCGGCGGATCGGTCGGCGTCCAAATGTCGCACGATGTTCTCGGTGAGGATGATGCCCATGTCCACCATGGTACCGATGGCGATGGCGATTCCACCCAGGCTCATCAGGTTGGAATCCACGCCGGCCGCCTTCATCAGGATGAAGCAGATCATCACCGCCAGCGGCATGGTCAGGCTGATGATCACGCAGCTTCGAACGCGTCGCAGAAACATCATCACCACGAACGTGGTCACGAGAATCTGCTCCCACAGCGCGTCCTTCAGCGTGTCGAGCGTTTCATGGATCAGTGTCGTGCGATCGTAGAACGGGACGAGTTGTACCTGCGACGTCGTCCCATCGGGCAAGGTTTTTTTCGGCAGTCCCGGGGCGATCTCTGCGATCTTCGCCTTGACCCGCTCGATCACCTCCAGCGGGTTGGTTCCGTACCGGACGACGACCACGCCGCCCGTCGCTTCCGCCCCCTCCTTGTCCAGGACTCCGCGGCGCAGGGCCGGACCAAGTTGAACACCGGCGACGTTCTTGACGTACACCGGCACGCCCGCCTCAGCCCGGACAACCACGCTCTCAAGATCCTCGACCTTCTGCACGAACCCCCGGCTGCGGAGCACGTACTCGACGCCGTTCCACTCAATGGTCTCCGCGCCGACGTCGATGTTGGCCCGCTCGACGGCCATGAGCACGTCCTGCAGCCGCACGCCGTACGCCCGCATCGCGTCCGGATCAACGTCCACCTGGTATTCGCGCACAAACCCGCCGATGCCCGCGACCTCGCTCACCCCCGGAACGCGCAATGCCGGTCGAACGTACCAGTCCTGAATGCTCCGCAACTCCGCCGGATCAAATCCGCCGCGAGAGCCTTCCAGGGTGTACCAGAAGACCTGCCCCAACGCCGTCGCGTCCGGACCGAGCATCGGCGTCACCCCGGAGGGAAGAAGCTGCCGGGCGACGCTGAGCTTTTCCAGCAGGCGGGATCGGCACCAGTAGAAGTCAAACTCGTCGTCGAAGATGACGTAAATCTGCGAAAAACCGAACATCGAAAACGCGCGAATGGTTTTAAATCCGGGCGTCCCCTGAAGGAGCGTGGTCAGCGGATAGGTGACCTGGTCCTCGACGTCTTGCGGAGAACGTCCCGGCCAGTCGGTGAACACCACCTGCTGGTTCTCGCCGATGTCGGGAATGGCGTCGACGGGGATCGGATCGCGCGGGAGGATCGGGTCGGGAGTCGCGAACGGCATGACCCTATAGCCCCAGCCCAAAATCAGCAGCAACAGCAGCACGACAACCAGTCGGTTGTCGATGCAGAACCGCAGCAGGCGGTCGATCAAGCCAACCGGCGCGGTGAGATCGGGCGTGGTCGATCCGCTCATGGTCGGCCTCCGCCGTTTGCATCAACGCCCCGGCGTGGTTCGATCTGCTCTCGAAGCACCCCGCAGCGGAACATGGCTGATCCGAAATAGGGGTTCTCCGCCTCCTCCTGGTCCTGGATCCAGGAAGCCCCACGATCGTTGAAGGCCATCGGACAGTGAAAGACGGCCAGTTTGCGTGAGATGGGCAGCTCGAACGTTCGCAACGCGGAGATAAGCCCGTCCGACACTCCGTCGAAGGATGCCCGCGCATGTTCGATGTCCTTGGCCTCGCTCAGCCCCGTGACACTCTTGCCGATCGCCTCGGCCAGGGACAGCCAGCGTTGCCGCGCGTCGGACGAAAGCTCGTCTGTCTGCACGGTGTTCAACGAAGCCCGCAAGGTGTCGCTGATTCGCCCGATCGGGCCGAAGCGATCGTGGCTCAGCGCTTCCTGCAAGGCCAGGTAGTCCTTGAGGATCGCGTCGAATGCCGCCGCGAACGCCGCGTTGACCTGGAACTTCCCGGGCGGTTCTGCTTGCCTCCTGCGTCGCTCGTCACTTCCGGGATCACCCTCGTCCGGATGCATCATGCTCGGACGGGCGAGAATCTGCATGGCGCTGTCAATCTGAAAATTGCCCCGCGCCACCACAAGCTCTCCCTCGCGCAGTCCGTCGACGACGAGGAAGTGATCGCCGGCGCGCGGGCCTAGCGTGATCGTCCGCCCCTCGTAAGTTCCCGGTTGATCCGGAAGTTCGACGTACACCACCGCGCGGCGCCCGGTGGTCAGCGGCGCCGACGCCGGAATCGCCAACGGCGGCGCCGCGGACGTCGTATCGGCGGAGGCGTAGCCCAGCGATTCGGCGGGTACCAGCGGCATGCCGCACACGTCGCAGGTACCGGGAGCGTCCTTGACGATCTCCGGATGCATCGGGCTGATCCATTTTCCCGAAAGCGCCGTGTCCAGCACTTTTCCGCCGGCCGACACCTTCGAGCGGACCGTCGCCCGAACGAACATTTCCGGCTTCAGCCGTCCGTCGGCGTTGTCCACGTTGACGCGGACCTTGGCCGTCCGCGTTCGCTCGTTGAGCACTGGGTCGATGAAGGCGATTCGTCCGCGGAAGGCTTCGCCGGGATAGGCCTCGGTCTCGAAAGTCACGTCCTGTCCGTACCGCACCCAGGCAAGGTCGGACTCATAGGCGTCCATCTTCATCCACACGCGGGACAAGTCCGCGATGGTGTAGATGGCTGTTCCGGTCTCGACGTAGGCCCCCTCCACCGCGTGCTTCTCGATCACGATGCCGCCCATCGGGGCGAAGATCGTGAGGTGATCCGACGGCGTGCCGCGGCGCTCGATGTCTGCGACCTGATCCGTCGTCAGACCCCACAACCGCAACTTCGTGCGGGCCGCCTCGAGCGACTGCTGATAGCCCGTGTCGGCCTCCGGAGTGCTGCGCGAGGACTCGAACGCCCGCAAAGCCTGGATCAACTCCTCCTGCGCCGCGAGCAGTTCGGGGCTATAAAGGTAGACCAAATGGTCGCCTTCGCGCACCGGCACGCCGGTGTAATCCACGAACAGTCGATCGAGCCTCCCGCCGACCCGGGCGGTGATGGATTTGACCCGCGTTTCGTCGAACTCCACCTTGCCAATCATGCGAAGCTCCTTCTCGACGAATCGCCGCTCGACCGGCGCCGTTCGCACCTGCGCCAGCCGAAGCGCCGTCGCCGAGAGGGTGATCCGCGGCGGCGCGCCGTCAGCCGCCGTCTCCGCCCCGGTCTGGCCCTCTTCCTCCACGGGCACCATGTCCATTCCACACACCGGACATTTGCCCGGCTTGTCCACCGGAGGAACGCAGAACATCGAGCAGGCGTACTTGACCTTCTTGGCCGGTCTCGCGTCCGCCTCCGCGGCGGCGGGGATCAAGTCCATGCCGCACAGCGGGCACTTGCCCGGTCCGGGTTGATGCACCTGCGGGTGCATCGAGCAAGTCCAATACGCCGCAACCGGTTGTTCGCCGGACCCAGGCGTTGTGTGCGAGGCCGCCCCTGACCGAGTCGCCTCATACGTCGGCCGAACGCTCGCACCGAGCCAGAATCCCGCGGCGACCAGGAGCACGGCAATCACCACCTTCGCCGATCGCCGAACGAACGTCGCCAGCCACGGGTCTCGGTCGGACGGTCGCGCCACAGGCGGCGAGGGAATGGATGTGCTCGATGGGTTGGATGTCGTCATGGTCATTTCTCCTCCGTGTGCGAACCGCTCGAATGGGCCGGAAGATCGGTGTCTTTTTGTGTAGAAGGCGTTGTCGCGTCCTCAAGCGATCCAAGGCGCCCGCCGACCTGCCGCTCCAAGTCCGCCCGCGTGACGCTCGCGTCGCGCACGAACCCCAGCGCGCTCAGCCGGGTCATGATGAGATCCTCTTGGATTTGCAGCAGGACGGTGACGTCCTCGCGACCCGCGCGATAGGACTCCAAGACGATCTGGAAACTCCGCTCAACCTCGGGAATGATCGCCTCGCGGAAGAATCTCGCCTGTTCGACGGCTTGGCCGTGCATCACCAGGTTTTCGCGGACCTTCGAGACCACCCGTTCGCGCTGCGCCTCGTACGCGGCGCTGCGCCTGCGATGCTCATGAACCGCCATCGCGATTTGTGCCTGGTTCTGATCGAAGATGGGCAGCTCGATCTCCAGCATCGGACCGACGGTCCAGTCCATTTCCCGCGGCTTGGGCGAGAAAGGCATCGCCGATTGCATCGGCGGTGTCTGCTGGAGCAATCCCTGGGCGGCCGCGTTGCCCACGCTGCCCGCGAGTTGCTGATTCTGCGAGCGCGGCATCGGCGCCCGCTCGAACGTGAGTCCCAGCGCCAAGTCGGGCCAGGCTTCGCGGCGCATTCGTTCCAGATCGTGTTCCGCGCCGGCCACGCTCCACTCCGCCGCACGCAGGTCCAGACGTTCCTCCCGCGCCCGCGTCAACAGCGCCTCCTCCGACGGCGGCACGGCAAGATCGTCATGCAACTCGTCGACCGGCGACACGGTCCAGTCGGCGGTCGCAGCGGCGGCGCCGATGAGCATCAGCAATTCCCGTTTGCCGCCGTCATCGTCCGCCTGCATGGTCATCAGCTCTGATCGAAGCCGCAGCAACCGGATCTGGGCGACGTTGACTTCCACGAGGGTGGCCTTCCCCGCCGCTTGCTGTGACTGGATCAAACGCCGCGACTGCTCCACAACCGCCATGTTGGCGCGGATCAGTTCGATGGCCCGCTGCGCGAACTGAATCCTGGCGTACGAGCGTTTGACCTCCGCCGCGGTTTCGACGGCCCGGTCCGCAACGCGCAGGACGGTCTCCTGCAACTTGGCGGCCGCCGCCTCCTTGCGGGGCGGAATCAGCCACAAATCCTGCAACTCCTGCATGGGAAACCCCGAACTCCGCAACATGGACCGCCCGCCGCCCTCGGGAAACATGGCCATGAAGTTGAGCACCGGGTTCTTCAGAAGCCCCGCCTGCACCAGCTCCGCGTGGGCAACGCCGATCATCTCGACGTCCGCGCGAAGCTCGCGGTTGTTACGCAGTGCGAGTTCCACGGCGTCGTCCAGGCCGAGAACCGTGGACGAATCCCACGCCGGAAGCGAAGCGTCCCAGGGCGCCGTCCAGTCGACGGGCGCTCCGGTCTGATGGCCGGCCAACCGAGCCGCCTCGACAAACCTCGGCTTCGAATCCACTTTCGCGCATCCGGCGATCCCAAGGACAACCGGCGCGCAGGCCGACACTAGCAACAAGCGATTGCGCCACCAACATGCGATCATGGTCCACCTCACGGGAGACAAGCACGTTCCACCGCTTACACGGACGTTAACACCCTAAGCCGCGGCTTCAGCACGCACCACCCGGCAGATCGAGAGCCGCGGTTGGGGACATTCCGATGATCGCGCGCACCGAAGTCTGCGGCTTCAGGAGAGCACTCTGCATCCGTTTGATCTCACTACTTGCCATCGTGATCGCCATGATCGTGGTCGCCATGGTCATGATCCCGTCCGTCCTTCTTGCCGCCCTTGAGCATCTCGTTGAGTTTCTCGACGTTGACGTATACGCCTTGTTTTTCGAGATTCGAAGCGTATTTGGCGGGGTCCGCGAGGAACTTCTTGTCGCATCCCGGACAACAATAGTAGATCGTCTCGCCGGTGGGCAGCTTAGACGTCCCCTTCGGACTCACCGTTTCGCCCATGACCGGGCACTGCGTTTGATAGGTATAGGCGTTGGCCAACCCGGCGGCGTACTTGCCCGGCTCCGCCTGGAACTTCTTCGAGCACTCCGCGCTGCAAAACGAGATACTCTTTCCCCCGTGCGTCGCCGTAATCTTCGGATCGGAGGCCTTGCCCTCGATTGGACATCTGACCTGGACCTGCTCACGACCGGCCAGGAGCTTCCGCTGCTCCGCCACGGACGCCGTGTACTTCGCCGGGTCAGCCGTGTACTTCTTGATGCAGCCCGCACAGCAGAAATACACCGGGCCGTCGGGAGTCTCGGTGCTCACCGCGAAGTTGATCTCCTCGCCCATGATCGGGCACTTCGGCAGCGCCGACTCCTTCTCGTCGATCGAAGCCGCTAACGAACCTCCAAGCACCGATAGGACCGCGGACAAGGCAACCGCTCCGCACAACAGACCCTTCCGAATCGTCATGAAAACACCTCCGTAAATGCCCTGGCCGGCTGCCCGGCGGGCTATCCAAAGCCGGTTTCTCTTCGACGCAACGCGCGCCGCTGCAGAAACGGGCAAGTCTGCGTTGAGGAAACACGTCGTTTCGGCCGATCGCCGGGAACGGTCAGACCCGATCGACGAGCTTCAGCCCGCGCGATCGTAGGGAGTAGCGCGGCCCTAAACGACGTTCAATGGCGCAAAGAGAGAGAACCAGCATATCGGCGGCGGCGGAAAATCGGAGCGCGCCGCCTTTGTGGCGTACAACCGGAGGGAATCAGATCAACAGGATAATCGTAGAAAGGAAGTCCGACGCGCCGGGCGGGCCATGCGCGCGCGGCGACGGATGCGACGATGCGGCCCGATCAGGCGTCGCGTCGCCTTGGTCGGAGCCCATCGACCACGGCAGCAGTTTCGCACAAGGCAACGGATTGGGAGACTGCGGAGGAGGCGCCGGAGTGGTCTCACATCGACACGCCGAGAACGGATGGGACTCGTCCGTTGGAGTACCGTCGCGCTGCGGCGAGCCGCAGCACTTGCACGCAGATTTGCAACAGCATCGGCAGTCAGACGTCTTCGTAGCAGCAACGGACGGCCAGCCGCCCGCGCGGCACTCGCGCGGAAGACCAGATACGCTCATCGCGCCGCCAAGCAGCAAACCCAGAACAACGCGCGTAAACGGTCTCGATGCCATGTGCCCCAAGCTTACCCCGTTCGCTCGGCCGTCGCAAGGACAAACGTCAGCGCGTGACCGGGGGGTTGCGCTTCACGCTTCTCCCCCGCACACGCTCTCGACCATTTCATGAGGTGTTCGGCCGCGCGTCGGTCGCATGACGCCAACGCAGTCGGGACACTAGGTTTACGGACAGCCGATCCAACGATCCAGCATGTAGGTTCTCGTACGAAGGGGTTGCTAGATTGACAAGTTACCCACACGTCTGATAAGTTGGCGAGCCGCGACGCCGGAAAAAGGAGCGGAGGGGCTTTCATCCGGCGGTCCGACGGGATGGGCGCGGAACTCGTCGGACCGCGGCTCACCGGCAGCCGAGAAGACTCCAGCTACTTTGTCCGGGCGTCGTACCTTGCGGCTCGCTGGTTCGATTCCCCCTCCTCGCTGTACATGAACTTAGGCCGTAGAGCTGTCGGTGGGGTAGGAGGAGAGACCTGTGCCGTGCCAGCCGTCGCGTTGCGGGCTTTGCCGAACCTCGCGCTCGCTCCCATCGTCAGACCAGTCGTTTTCGAAAAACGAACGACCACACCTCGGAGGATCAAGTATGCTACAGACGTTCGGGTTGGCAGGACTGCGAACGCCTTATCTTCGAGCCTTTCTCGGTGTCGCTCTACTCTTGGCGCCGGCTCAGCGTTGCCGGGCGGCTAACCCGAAGTCCCTGACCGTTCACCGCACCGCCGCAAGCGGCGCCGTCACGTTTGTGGAAGGCGTGAACGGCCAGGCTATCCCGATGGACGGCTCGATCGTCGGAGCCGTGGGGAAGCCCACGGATCTTTTTCGCCGCTATGGCGAGTTATTCGGAATCACCAACGTCGACACACAACTCGTTCAGCGGGCCGTTCGGCGCGACGCACTGCGACAGATTCACACGACGTTCCAGCAAGTGCAGGCGGGAGTTCCCGTGTTTTCCGGCGTTCTGAAGATCCATCAGGACGACGCCGGGCGGTTTCTCGCGGTCAATGGGCGTTTCTATCCCGTCAGCCCGTCGCTGCCGACGATCCCCACGCTGACCGCGAAGGAGGCGACCGATCGCATCCTTGCCGCCCTCGAAGTGGTCGATCCCGCCATCGAACGCAACGAGTTGGTCATCGTTGATCCGGGTTGGTACGGCGATCCGTCCATCGGAGCGCACCTGGCCTATCATGTCGTGGTCCACGATGCGCCTGTGGCGTTGCACGAGGCCTTCTTCGTCGACGCCCACACGGGAAAGACCCTCGACCGCTGGTCGCTCGATGAGTCCGTTCGTCGGCGCATGATTTACGACGGCCAACTCACCGTTGACCTTCCCGGGACGCCCGCGCGCGCGGAGGGCGATCTCCCCGTCGGGAAACCCGCGGACGTCGACCGGGCCTACGATTACTCCGGCGATTATTATGACTACTTCTTTCGCGCCTATGGATGGGACAGTTTCGACGGGCAAGGGACTCCGATCACCGTTACGGTCAATTCCATCGCCGGCGGATGCCCGAACGCTCTGTGGACTCCCCGCCTGAAGCAGGCGATTTTCTGCCCCGGAACCCTGGGCGACGACATCGTGGCCCACGAACTTACTCATGCCCTCACCGACTCGACGGCGGACCTCATCTATCAGAACCAACCCGGGCAGCTCAACGAGTCCTTTTCCGACGTTTTCGGCGAACTGATCGACCTTTACAACGGCGACACGTCGTCCCTCGATGATCCGCAAGGACCGTCCTGGCCGACGCATGGAACCGGACCGGGAACCGACGAACCCGGACCGATGCGAACTCCAGGTCTCTGCAACTTTCCGCCGGCCTACCCCGACGGTCTGCGCTGGATGGCGGGAGAAGACGCGACCGTGTTCGGCGGCGCCATCCGGGACATGTGGGAGCCGAACTGCTGGGGCATGCCCGACCGCGCCAACAGCCCCTTGCAATTGTGCCAGGAGTTCGACAACGGCGGCGTGCACGTCGGCAGCAGCATCGCCAACCACGCCTTCGCCATGCTCGTGGACGGTAAGGCATTCAATGGGAGTAACGTGACCGGCATCGGTCCAATCAAGGCGGGGGCCGTCTGGTTTCGGGCGCTGACCACCTACCTTTCACCGGCGTCGAACTTTGAGGACGCCTATATCGCATTCAACCGCTCCGCGGCTGATCTGGTTGGAACCTATCCGAACGATCCGCGTACAGGACTTCCACACCCGGACGCGTTCACCGCCTTCGACGCACAACAGGTGGAGTTGGCGACCCGCGCCGCGGAGCTGAATACGCCCGGTCGCTGCGGAACGATCCATCCGATCCTGGATCCAGCGCCGGGACCGGTCTGCGGCGATCGCCGCACCATCTTCCGTGACGGCTTCGAGTCGGACGCCTCGATGTGGACCGCCCACAACTCCGCGCCTTGGACCCCCTATGACTGGCGGACGGTCGGCGACCTCCCTTTCGATCGAGAGGGCATGGCGATGTTCTGCCCCGACGCCGAACTGGGCGACTGCCGAACGACCGATGAGTCCGCAACCCATGAGCTCGACAGCCCGATCATCCTCCTGCCCGCCGGCGTCACCCACCCCATGCTGACTTTCGTCCACTACGTGGTCACTGAACCCGGCACCGACGGCGCCAACGTCTGGCTGAGCGTCAACGGTGGGCGCTGGCGGATCGTGCCCTCGTCGGCTTTTCTATTCAACCCCTACAATTCGACGATTCTTCCCAGCGTGGCCTACAACACCAACCCGCTCGCCGGCACGGAGGGATGGAGCGGGGCCGGTGGAAAATGGGGCTTCTCAGTCATCGACCTCTCGACCGTCGCCCGCGGGGGCGACGCCATACGCGTCCGCTTCGCCCTCAGCAAGGATCTCTGCGACGGCATCGGCGGCTGGTACGTCGACGACTTTGAGGTCTTTGATTGTCCCGACTGCAACTTGAACGGGCTTCCCGACAGCGCCGACCGACTCTTCACCCATACGTTCGATCGCACCGGCAACATCGGTGAGAACATCGGGGAAAACATCCCCGCAACGCTGACCCTGCTGCGCCCCCCCGTCGCCGCGTCCGACGTCCTGCTCAAGTTTTCCGCGATCGGCGACTTCGGCGCCCATTCCGAAAAGCTACTGATCGACCTCAACGGCGCGCCCGTCGGTCAGACGCTCTCCGTGGGCGCTCGCGACTGCCCGATGGTCGCCGACCAGGCGACCCTTACGGTTCCGGCTGAAATCTTCAACGCCGCCGTCGCCGGCGACGATGCCGTCTTCCACTTGGTGCCGACCAGAGACGTCAGTCCGACTTTGTGCGGAGGTACGACTTACGTCCGAATGGCCGTCGAGTATCACGTTTCGACCGTTGATGCTGATGACAACGCCATCCCCGACCAATGCGAGGATTGCGCCCCGCCCCCGGCGCCAACCGTGCTCGACGGGAGCGTTCCGAGCAACCGCTACCTGTCGATTGCCCCCAACGGTTTTGCCGGGCGCAAAACTGCCCTGCGCGTCGTCGTGAGCCTTGTGCCTCGCGGGTTCGAGTCCAGCGTCGGCAAGGTGTATTGGGTGAACGAACCTCTCCCCAAGAACGTTTCCAAGTCCCCAGCGCTCTCCGATGAACGCTACGCGCGACTCTCTTGCGAACCGGTCTTCTTCGACTGGTCAACCACGGACATCGTGCATGTCGCCGATCGGGAGATCCTCCCCGGCGGTATGTACACCGTGCAGTCGCTTGATCTTGCCTGCTATTTCGTGGACGGCGTCGATGGGATCTTCCGGGTCTCCGCCGACGACTACTCAGGCCCGGTCGCGGTCCGCACGGCTTCCCGCTGGGGAGACATGATTGGCAATGGTCCGAGCGCGCCGCCCAACGGCACCGTCAACGCCTTGGACCTCGCCGCCGCCGTGGACGCCTTCAAGGAACTCCCGTCCGCGTTGGGCGTGATCGGCGCCGACCTCGACCCCAGCGTGCCGGACCTTCGACTGACCATCCTTGACGTCGCTTCGGTGGTCGATGCCATCTTCGGACGACCGCTGCCCTTTGCCGGGCCGCGCAATTGCAAGTAGCCCGAAGCGTTGGTTACTACAGCCGGACCTGCGCGCAATTCTTGGCGCGACGGCTTCTGCGCTCCGCCGGAAATCCGCTCGCTCACGGCCGCGGCTCTGGTCGGTCCGGGGCGTCGTTGAGCGATTCCGCATTCGCCGTTCAGCATTGCTGCCGGCCGCTTCCTCACCGTCGCGGTACGGATTGAGAAAAGGCACCGCTCCATGCTGTCGCGGTTCTGATCAACTCGCGGCTATTCGGCGCCCTTGGGGACGGTCCGTGTCAGCTCGATTCCTAGAGTCTTGACCAGAAACGCCCAACGGTCCGCGGCTTCCTCGATCACCTTGGTTGTCGGTTTCCCGGCCCCGTGACCGGCCTTGGTCTCGATGCGGATCATCACCGGCGCGGGACCGGACTGCACCTCCTGCAACCGGGCCGCAAACTTGAAGCTGTGGGCCGGGACCACGCGATCGTCATGATCCGCGGTGGTGATTAGCGTCGCGGGATACGACGTTCCGGGCTTGAGGTTGTGGTACGGCGAGTACGCATGCAGGGCCTTGAACTCGTCGGCGTTGTCCGGCGACCCGTAGTCGCTGGTCCACGCCCACCCGATGGTAAACTTGTTGAACCGCAGCATGTCCAACACGCCGACGGCGGGCAGCGCGGCCCCGAACAACTCCGGCCGCTGGGTGATGCACGCCCCCACCAGCAGTCCGCCGTTGCTCCCTCCACCGATCGCCAGTTTCTGCGGCGAGGTGTAGCGGTTCTTGATCAGCCACTCGGCTGCGGCGATGAAGTCATCGAAGCAGTTTTGCTTCTTGAGCTTCATGCCGCCCTCGTGCCATTCGCGTCCGTACTCTCCGCCGCCGCGAATGTTGGCGACGGCCAACACGCCACCCATTTCCAGCCACACCAGGTTGGATACGGAGAAGAACGGCGTGATGGGAATGTCGAATCCGCCGTACCCGTAGAGGTACGTCGGATTCTTCCCGTCCAGCCCGGTCCCCTTGCGATGGGTGATGAACATGGGGATTTTCGTGCCGTCTTTGCTGTCGTAAAAGACCTGCTTGGTTTCGTAGGAATCCGCGGTGAAACCGACCTGGGGGCGACGGAAGACGCTCCGCTCGCCGGTGGTCACGTCCAAGCGGTAGATGGTGCCGGGATCCTTGAAACTGGTAAAGGAGAAGAAGGTTTCCGGATCGGTCTGACGCCCCCCGAAACCGGACGCCGTTCCAATGCTCGGCAGGTCCACTGTTCGCTCCAGTCGACCCTCGTTGCTGAAGAGGGCCACTTGCGAGTAGGCGTCCTTGAGGTAGAGCGCCGCAAGCTTCCCACCGACCGAAGTCACCTGCCGCAACGTGGCCGTCACCTGCGGGATCAGTTCGCCCCAGCGCGAGCGATCGGGGGTGGTGACGTCGATCGCAATGACCCGCCCCCGCGGGGACTGGAGGTCGGTCTTGAACAGGAACTTCGTCCCGAAGTTGTCGATGAAATCGTATTCCGCGTCGAAGAGGTTGATAAGCTCCACGACCGGCGAATCTTCGGCGGAAAGATCCTTGTAGAACACCATGTTCTTTCGTTCGGTGCCCTTCGAAACGCGGATCATCAGGTATTGGCCGTCGTCGGTAACCTGTCCGCCGAACCCCCACTCCTTCTGGTCCTTCCGTTCGTAGATCAGCTTGTCCTGCGCCTGCGCCGTCCCGATCTTGTGGTAATACAGTTTTTGAAAATAGTTCACGTCCTCGAGCTTGGTCTCTTCCTTAGGCTCGTCGTAACGGCTGTAAAAAAAACCCTTACCGTCCTTGGTCCACGAAGCCCCGGAGAACTTCACCCACTTGACGACGTCGGTCAGATCCTTGCCCGTGTCGATCTCGCGAACGTGCCACTCCTGCCAATCGGAACCGGACGAAGCCAGGCCGTAGGCCAGCAACTTTCCGTCCTGGGTCACGTCGTATCCCGTGAGGGCGACCGTCCCGTCCAGCGAAAGTTTGTTGGGGTCGAGGAACTCTTTCGGAACGCCGTTCACCGAGTCCATCGTGAAAATGACGTTCTGGTTCTGCAGCCCGTCGTTGTGGGAAAAGAAATACTTTCCACCCCACTTGTTCGGGATGCCGAAGCGCTCGTAATCCCAAAGCTCGTTCAAGCGACCGTGGATGCGGCCACGCTCCAGGATCGAATCGAGAAACTTGTTCGTGACCTTGTTTTCCGCCTCGATCCACGTGCGGGACTCGGTGGAGTCCGGATCCTCCAGCCCGCGATAGGGATCGGGCACCTTCGCCCCGTGGTATTCATCGACGAGGTCACCCTTCTTGGCCTTGGGGTACTCGTACGCCGGCGTGGTCTCGCCGCCCAGCGTTGGCGCCGCCGGCGCCAGGCAGAAGGCAAGGCCGACCGCTGCAATCGCGGAGGCGATCCATGAAAGCCGACAACAACCGTAGGTGCGGAGTCTGGTCTGCATGCGTTTTCCTCGCTCTAGGCTCATGCTGCGCGGTTGCTCATTCGCCGGGCCGCGACGCATGAGGAATCCAATCGAGAACCTGCCCGTGGGGCGGTTACGAAAAAACCGCCGAAGGATCGTATTCATACCGCCATTCCTCCTCAAATACAACGAGGCGTGGATCTGTCTTGACAGGTCCATACAGCTCCGCCGCCGGCGCCGCCACGCCGAGATCTTTCCATTCTGTTCCTTGCCATCCTTTGAACGGATGGCGGCACTGGCGGGCCAGGCCCGCGGTACGTTGCTGGGATGGTCGAAGATCGATTGATTGACAATACCGGGTGGCCCATCCATTGCGAGTACGTGTTTAGCGTTCCTCGACTGTTTGCCCTGCCCATGCCGATGAAAGTACAGACGCCGCAGGAGGCGGCGTCGGGAGCGTGGCATGGACGCGGATCCCCGGAATCAACGCATTCGCGAGCTCGAAGCCGAGAACGCCGCTCTTTGCGCCCCAGGGCGAGCTCAAGCAGAGCGGATCATCCAGCCTGAGCAACTGAACCGTCAGCTCCAAGATCGAATCGAGGAACTGGAGCGCGCCGCCGCCTATCGAGGAGCTTCCGCTGGTCCGTCCGCATGTGACCAAGCTGACCACGTATGTCGGCACGTGTCCGTGCTGTGGCGAGGTGCGCAGTACACACCCCTTGCAAGTCATTACCGCCTGCGGGGCGGCTGGAACCCACTTGGGAGCCCGGGCTTTGGCCCTCGCCGCCTGGTTGAACAAGCGCTTGGGCATGAGCACCCGTTCGGTCTGCAAGCTGTTGCAATCGGTGGGGAGCCGGGCTGCGGCAGTAAAAACGGCTCCCCGCCGAACTCATGCCCGAACGTGGCGCGCATCTCCCCGGACACGCTACACCGGACATTGACTTCGGCGGGTCGCCCGCAGAGGAAGCTGTGTTCCATCTTGGGACACGGGACAACTTCCGCGTCCGTCCCCCCCAGGTTCGGTGCACCCCCGCACGATCGAACCTCGGCGTCCACCCACGGAAGATGAACAAGGGCATGGTCCGTGCCGCGCGCGACGAACACGTGGATTTTCTTCGGCACCGTCTGTAAGCCAATGCCAGGCCGCTACTTACGACATTATCAGCCCTTGGCTCGTCGGCGGGCCGCCGCCGGTGTGGGTTGGGGAATCCAACGTTCGCGTTGCCCACTCCGTGGAGTTCTACCCAGATCGGAAGGAAACGCGGCGGACGGGGTGAAATGTTGTCGGAACGAAGTCGCGGTCCGCGATTGGAGCGACCGGCGACTTGAGGTCGAGAACTTCCGTCCACCATGGCGATGAATAGGCCGGATGGAACTGACCGCGGCCTACCTCGACGATCGGGATGCGAACGACGGCCTTCGGATGTGTCAGCCCCTACAGTAGCGCCGCCTCGGTCTCACGGATGACTCGTGGCCGCATGACGCGAAGCGAATCGAAGTCACCGAGTCGGCGGAGGATCATGGGACGGGTCGTTCGGCGTCGTCGCCGGCAGTGGAATGTTCGGCCGGGGCCATGTACCACGACATGGCGACCACGGCGGCTGAACCTACGGAGATGAACTGGAGCGGCAGCACCCGCAGGAACGGGCTGCCCGGCATACCCGGAGGGAGTCGATCGCCCGTTCCCACGATGATCGAAGAAAGGTATCCCACGACCGCGATGACGCCGACGGCCACGATCCCCCACCACTGGGACCGCATCCCGAGGAAATGGTTTCCGGCGTACATCCCGGCGCTGATGGCCGCCGCCACCAGGAAGCACGCCTGGCCATGCTCGATCGCCCGCTGCCTCGTTCCGACGGATAACGCGACGAAGACCATCAGCCCAACGGTCGTAACCAGTGCGAGGTAGCGCCGGACGGACGGCGGTTGCCCGGCGCGTGCGTGAGACCCGACGTAAGGCATCCTGGCCATCCAATCGCTTCGGCCGCGGGATTCGACAATCGCGGAGAGCGCCGCGGAGGCGAGCATCGCCGCAAGCCAGACAAGGGCCTCGGCCGCCAGCTTCCACTCCAGCCCGGAGATTGCTCCACCGGCATCGCCGGCCCGGGCGAGCAGGAAGTCCCCCATGGTTTGCCCCTGCAGCGAGAGCAGCGCCAGCCCCAGTGCCGCCGCGAACGTTCCGGCATCGGGAAGAAACCGCCCCGCCAGCAACGATCCGACAAGCGCCACGGCCCACGCCAGCAGGCTGGTTTTCAACGCCACCCCGAACCACCCGCTGACGGCCAGCAGGCTCACCGGCCCGAGCGGGTCATCCGGGCGGATCGCCCGCCACCCGAGGGTCAGCATGATCCAGGCCGCGACCGCCCAGGAGGACCACACGGCTCCACGCGCCAGCAGCCCATGGTGCGGAGTGTCGATCATGACTGTCGTTGGAACTTCATTCACCCGTGGGAACTCGCAGCAGCTCGTGTCGTCGCAGGATTCTCTCCATCGCCGCCCTGGCTTCGCCGTCCACCGGGCAGAGCGGCAGGCGGAACTCCTCCTCGATTACGCCCGCGACGGCGAGCGCCGTTTTGATGGGAATCGGATTGGGTCCGAAGCGGCTCAGGCTCGAAGCCAAATCATGCACCCGGCGATGATACGGCAAGGCCGAGGCCGCGTCACCCCGCAGGGCCGCCGACACCAGCGCCTTCATCCACTCGGGAACCAGGTTGGAAATCACGCTGATCACGCCGACGGCGCCGACGGCCATCATCGGCCAAGTGAGCGCATCGTCCCCACACAATACCGCGATGTCGCAGCGCGACAACAGGTCGGTGACGCCTTCCACGTTTCCCGTCGCATCCTTGACCGCGACGACGTTCGACGCCGTTGCGCGCAATCGAACGATGGTGTCGTTGCTCAGGCTCACGCCGGTCCGTGCGGGAACGTTGTACAAGACGATCGGCAGATCGACGGCCTCCGCGACGGCGGCAAAATGGCGGAACAGACCTTCTTGCGTCGGGCGGTTGTAGTAGGGCGTCACCACCAGCGCCGCGTCCGTGCCCGCACGAGCGGCGGACACCGTTTGACGAATAGTCGATGCGGTGTCGTTGGTCCCGGTCCCGGCCATCACCGGTACTCGCCCCTTCGCGGCGGCGAGAACGGTCTCGATCAGCCGGAGCTTTTCGGCGTCGGAAAGCGTCGGCGACTCGCCCGTCGTCCCGCACGGCACCAGCCAGTCCGTCCCAGCCGCAATCTGGGTCTCGACCAGGATCGCCACGCGGGCCCAATCCGGTTCGCCGCCGGAAAACGGCGTAACCATGGCCGTCATCGACCCGTGTAACGTTGAGTTGTTGTCTCCCGGCATGATTCCGCCTCCCTGCGTCGGTTCAACGCCGCGCCCGTGAACTCCTGCGAACTCGGGCGGCGTTCCGGCAGCCGCCATTCTAACTCCGACGCTCCCGGTTCAAGGGGTCCGTGACACTTCCGGCGGGAGAATGTCCGTACCCCAAGCGCCAGCGCGGGG
>JBBTCJ010000087.1:0-23927 GCA_038043285.1 Planctomycetota bacterium
CCGCGGTCGGCGTCAGGCACCCGCCGCAGGTGTCGTTGGATTCATTGCACGAACCAGGCGTCAGGCAAGGATTCCCGTTGCCGGAGGGAACGCATTCGTGATCCGCGATACACCCCAGAACGGCATCGCAGCGCTGGGCCGCGCAGAACAGACCTGTTGCACAATGCGCATCGTTGGGCGTGTTTCGGCAGATGTCGTCGCCGGACACGGCCTCGCAGGTGTCGTCCGTGCAGGACACATTGTCATTGCAGTCCAGGGCGTTAAGGCAAGTCCTGAAGCAGCTTCCCTGATAGCAACGCTGACCAGAGGGGCAACTGACCGGCGTAAATTGACAGGCCCCGGTCGCCGCATTGCAAGAGCCGATCAGGCACGCATCGGGAGACGTGCAATCCACCGCCACATTAATGCAGACGCCGGACGAGCAGATGTCCGACGTACAGTTGTTGCCGTCACTGCAGTCTAAGCTCGTCACGCAGTTGACGACGCTGAACGCCGCCGGAGTCGTGCTGACACTGCGCGTGGCGTCCTGGGCGTACGAAGGGACATACCCCGTCGGAGGAACGACACCCGCGATCGCTTCGGTCAGGCTCCGGTTCCCGGCGCAATCGTCCAAAGAGACCTCCGCGGTTCCGTCCGCCGGCCGGGCAAGTACCTTGAACTTGAAGTTCGTGACGTACAGCCCGGACGACGAAATGCAAGCCGGCGCGGGTTCTCCGTTGCACTGATTCTGGGGAACAGCCGTGTAGATCGCATTCCCGTCGTTGGTCGGTGTTCCAGAGCAGGGAGAGTTGAGCGCGTCCCCGGTAGGGCCGCAGTCCGAGGCGAACGTCGATTCCCCCCAATTGTACTGTCCGGCCGGGCACGCAAAACACGGATCCCCGCTATCGCACGGATCCAGCGGGTTCCGATCACCGGACGTCGACGGCTTCAATTCCAGGTAGGCTGGATCCCAGTTGAGAATGGCGCTCAATCCACCAATGGGCATTTGTCCGGCTGGACAACGGGTGTTGGGCGTATTGCACCCGTTGGCTTTCACCGTCAACTTCGCCTGCACGGTGTTGCCGACCTTGATGGATCCGGTGGTGACGGCCGCGATCGAGATATCCAGGCAGCGGAACACGTCGCCGGCTGCGGGAGTGTCCTCGACACACGCGCCGCCCGCGCACTCGTCGAACCGCGTACAATGATCGAGGTCGTCGCAGATCGTCCCGGCGGCGCGGTCGGAGCCGACGCATGCGTCGCTGTTTTCGTTGCAGGCGCCTTTGGTGCAGTCGGCATTGAACTGGGAACAGGTTGGCCGGGAAGCCCCTACGCATTGGTGTGATGCGTTGCAGGTCTCCGTGCCGTCGCAAAACAGATTGTCGCTACAGGTTGTCGAGCCGGGTACGTCGGCCGCACATTGAACGCACGAACCCCCGTTGACCGACGGGCTGCACCCGCCGCGACACGCGCCCGGCACGCACAGCCCGACCTGCGCGCAGTTGCGCGTTGAGCATTCGTCGTCTTGGGTGCATGTGACGCCGTCGTCCGGGCCGCCGAGGCAGGCGCGTCCGCAGTTCGAATCGGACGTACAGCTCAGCCCATCGTTCGGCCCGCCGACGCACGACTTTCCGCATTGCGCATCGCCCGTGCAGGTCGCGCCCGGCGTCAACCCGCGGAAACAGGCCTTGCCACAGTTCATCGGCGTGCCCGCCACGCACGAGGACAGGTCGGCGCTGCAGTCCTCCACTCCGTTGCAGTCGTTGCCGTCGTCGCAGAACGTCCCCGGGTCGGGAATGTTCTGACATTGTCCAAGCAGATCGCAGTTGTCGGTGGTGCAGAACGCGCTGTCGTCGCACTGCGCGGAGTTCAGACACTGAACGCAGGAGTCGGTATCCTCCTGACAATAGGGCTTACTCGGGTCGATCGCGGCGCAGTTGATTGAGGTGCCGGGCACGCACAAATCGTTCGAACAAGTTTCCGTCCCGTTGCAGTAAAAACCGTCGTTGCAGTCAGAGTTGAACTCGCATTCCACGCAGCGGTCGAGGTTCCCGCTGCAAAACTGGCCGAAGGTACACTGGACGTCGACGCCGGCAACACAGGAACCGCTTGGCTCGTCGCAGGTTTCCGTTCCGTTGCAGTAAAGCCCATCGACACATTGCGAATCCTCTAGGCAATCCACGCAAACACCGAAGCCCGGGCGACAGATCCGATTCGGCTCCGTCGGACAGTCGGCGTTGCTGACGCACTCCGTACACGCATTGAGCGATTCGTTGCACAGCAATCCCGTCGGGCAGCTTCGCGAATGGAGGATCGCGTCGCAGGGCGTGCCCGGGTTGCTCCCGCCGACACAGAACCCTCCGCTGCACGTGCCGCCGCCCAAACATGCGAATTCGCACAGATCGCGCGTCTCATCGCACTGCTCGTCGCCGTTGCAATAAATGTCGTCCGAGCACGTTCGGACCCTGTTGATGCAAACCCCACCCGGACCCGGCGTGTTGCAGGTGTCGATGGTACAGAACAGATTGTCGTTGCACTCCTCATCGGACGTGCATTGCGCCAGGACCGGTCGCGTCAGCGCCGTGATCAGCCCCAACATAATCCACGCGCCGTTCCTCCGCCTCCGCGGCGGGCGCGTGCCTGCGCAAGCCACGAAACATTCGTCCCTTGGTCTGGTCGTCATCCGCTTTGACCCCTGTTTCGGCCCCTGCCTGCCGACGACCGCCGCGCGTTTGCGCACCTCCAGCGGTCGCACCCCGAAGACCGCCAACCCAGCGACCGCCAGAAATGCCCCGTGGCCGCAAGGTCAGCCCCACAACACATGTGAACGAATTTTTGAGACGCGGAGCAAGCCGGAACAAGCCAAAAACGTAGACGCTGCTTCTCCCTCCGCTCCTTAGCCCCAATCTAACACAGCCGAACGGGTAAGACAACGGCGCGCGCCGCAGCTTACTCTTCCGATCGGTTGCGAGAGTCTAGCCACCTGGCTTCGCCCATTCCAGAACTATTTGGACCGAAATCTTGTCGGGCACGGTGATCGTGTAGTCTTCCGAAACAACAAATAACGTGTCAATGTATTTTGTGTCCAATAAGTTGGATTGGATGGCTGCCAGGGGTCTTAAGTTCATGGCCGCCATGGGGACGATCATCAGCGACCAGCCGTCATCACAATCTGCCCCGGAAAGGCGCGTGGAGCGAAGTAGATTTGATCGTCCGTGTTGGTTCGGATAGGATAGGGAGGCTAAAGATGAGTTGTTTTCGGTAGGATGCGCAAACTGACTGACGGTCTGGATTTGGGGACGAGGAGCGATTCGCGCGACGACGGACGATCGGTCGTGTCCGTTGCGGCGGCTCGTACCAGGGGAGGGAAGATGCGACTTCGTGGTGGATCGGTCTGCGCGTGCTTCGTCGCGTTACTGGCAGGAGCGGGCGGCGCGGCGGGCGCGACTGTGAATTTTGAGTCCGTGCCTCTCGGGACCGTCTACGGCGTCCCGGCGGGAAACAATCCCGGAGATCTCGTTCTGGCACAGAACGGGATCAACATGTACTTCGACAATTTCCTGTTCGCAGGCAGCCCGTTCTTCGTACAGGCCCAGGTCGGCGGTCCTTTCGACGCGGCGTTTCCCACGACGCCGCTTTCGATGGACAACCTCAACGCCCGATTCGATCTGACCGGGGTGGGCTTCCCTGTCTTCCATGTCAGCATCGACTTTATTGAGTTTGGCGGTAGCAGCAACTTCGCGGTCAACGGTCGGCCGATCGTCGAAGTTGGCCGGCTGATGGACCTTCCGGCCGCAATCGCCCCCGGAGTCACGGTTACGGTCGCTGGCGGGCGGATTGAGCTTGAGGGGGCAATTAGCAGCGTGCTCATCGGCGGACAAGAATTGGGTATTGATAACGTCGTGGCCGTCCCTGAACCCGCGTGCCTGTTGCTGCTCGGGGTCGGCGGGGCGTGCGTCGCTTTCCGACGCCGCGCCGGCCGCTCGTAGGCAGCTCCTCGATTTTCCTGAGATTGATCTTCCAACAACAAGTTTCCTACCCGCCCAGTGTAGTGATTCATCATCGAAGCAACCTATCCGAGCCGAACCATCCGTAGGGAGATGGCGCATTTCGCCGGGTCCACGGCGGTTTTCTCGCGACCGTGGTACAGATTTAGCGATGGGCGGGCGACCCCCAAGCCCGCAGTTCAGGTTCACGAGCAGTTGTCGTGGTCGTGCAGTTGCCGGTAGGATTTGGGCCAAGCGGCCAAGGCGGTCAGGTCCAAGGTGGTCAGGGGTTTTCCTGCGTTATGGCGGATGCGCATCGCGTCCTGGTTCGATGGTGTTGGGGCTCGGTTCGGCGGTTCGGAGCCCGCGTCTTGATCTTGTCCGGGCCTGAGCGAACGGCATGTTGTACTCCGGGCCGCCTGCGGGGCGGACCGCGGATCATGCGTCGGTGTGGTCTGACTCCGCAACGGCTCGGGGTGTCGATCGTCGAAGTGCTTACGGTCGTTTCGATCCTCCTGTTTTTGCTCGCAATGCTTCTCCCGGGACTTTACGAGGCCAAGGAACACGCCCGTCGAGCGCAATGCCTCAACAACCTTCGTCAGTGGGGCGTCGCGTTGCAGATGTACCGCGACGATCATTACGACTACCTTCCGACCGAAGGCACCTATCTTGCCCCGAAAAAGCCGTACACTTGGTTCAACGTTCTCCCTCCTTACCTCAGCGCTCCGGCGTACAAGGACGTGGAAGGCGTCGGGAAGCTCATCCGGGATTTCCCGGAGCTCCACATATGGATCTGCCCCTCGAAGAACCTCGGCCGGTTGTACAAGAGCGAGACCGGAAAGAACCAGTTCCACTACGGGATGAACGAGGTGCTTGACGGAATGAACAGCGCGCTGACTCCTGATTTCTGGGACGGATACTTTTACGTGGAGGATCCTGCCGGTCCGCAAGACGAGAGCGATTCGGAGCGGGAAGAGCGGGCGTCGCTTCCGATTTCGGGGAAGGTCTACTCCGCCCACCCGTTTACGGTGTACCTTTTCGACATCCACAGAAACGATTCGCGGGGCAAGCAGCGGGACGTTGCGACAAGCTTTCATCGGGGCGTGGGTAATCTTCTGTACGTCAGCGGCGGCGTCGGGACGTTCAAGGCTGCGGATTTCGTCGAGGACGGCGACTACGACCGGGCGATCCCGGTCTGGAATCATCCGTGGCTGTACTGGGGCTATCCGCGCAATAAGAAGTGATCGTCGTCGGGGTTGTGCGACGCGCGGGAGGACTGGATTTGTTGATCGGCATACTCTCGGACAGCCACGGGCGGGCGAAGCCGGTCCGCGCGGCGGTCGAACTGTTCGATCGCCTGGGTGTTGAACACGTGATTCACTGCGGCGACGTTGGCGGCATAGAAGTCTTTGACGAGTTGCTCGGTCAACCGCTGACGTTTGTGTGGGGCAACACGGACGTTGTCTCCGGGGGAACTCTGGCCTACCTGCGTCGCGTCGGTGTTCAGGTTCCGGGTGCGTCGCCGGCGAGGTTAACGCTGTGCGGAAGAACCTTCGCGGTGTTCCACGGGCACGAGGGGGGCTTTGAGGCCGCGCCGCACGTTCTGGGCGTGGACTATGTGCTGCACGGACATACCCACGCCGCTCGGGACGAACGCATTGGTTCGACGAGAATCATCAACCCGGGCGCGCTCCATCGAGCGACGCGCAAGACAGTGGCTACGCTTCACTTGCCGACCGATGAGCTGAGGTTGTACGAAATCGGCGACAAGGGGTCGTAGACGTAGGGCCGAAGGGACGCCGGGGCCAGGGAACTCGGCGACAACGCGAACTCGCGGATGGTCTCCTCCGGCTTGGCGATCCAATAATCGCGCCATTGGTTCTCGGTGTCGAGGACGAACAAGACCCGTGATATGGGGACGCCGCGAACTTTCTCGATCCGTTCTAACCATGCCCTCAATGTCCGGCGGTCGTCCGGAACCGGCAACGCGGGGATGCCGGTCTCGAGGGCGAGATACTCATGAAAGTTGCTCACGACGACGTGGTCGTCGGCGCTGGTGGCCTTGAGCCAGCCAAAGAGTTCGGTTGCGTTCGGCTCAAAGCACCTTGACCAAGCGCCGTACGGCGTGGCGGGTCGATGGGACGCTGTCCATCGGGAGTAGGTCCGCGACCATTCTTGTTGCATGGTCCACGAGCAGGCCAGGGTCATGGCGCCGAATATGCCGACGTGCACACTTCGACGCGGGAGCTGCAGAAAGGGGGCGAAGAACAGCGTGAAGTACAACGGTTTCAATGGAAGGTAATACCGATCCAAGCCGACGAAGTCGAACTTGCCGCCGAAGATGGTTCTCGCTGCCACGAGCATTCCCAGTCCAGCCAGAACGATCATCGCTGCCAGACCAAGGTGTTGTCGGGCCGCGTGTCTGGCTGCCAAGCGGAGTGGCGATAAGGCAGCGACCATGATGAGCACTGCCACGGGCCAGGCCGCAAACAGCCAATGAGCGGCCGGGCGATGGGCGAAGTAGCCGAGGTCGGTGAACATCCACCAAGCCCGGCCGACGGTGTGCAGTGAGAAGTCGAGCCCCATCGAGCGACCGAGGTTGAGCTGCTCGCGCGTGCTGGCGGCGGATCCGAGCACATGGTTGAGCAGCAGCAGTGTGGCCGCCGGGATGGCCGCTCCCAGGGCGAATAGCGCCGGAACATGCCAACGGGTCTTAGCGGGTTGCGCCGCGGGTTGCGAGGCTTTTTCTTGGGAGCGGAGTGCGGCCAGCGTTGCGCGCAGTGCGAGATAGGCGAAAATGCCCACGGGCACGAAGATCGATGCGTAGCGAACCCAGAACATAGCGCCGGCGAGAAGTCCCGCGAACGCGAGTACGGCGAGTCCCCGCCGCCGCCGCGCCGCTGCGTCGTCGCCAACAAGCCGGCCGCCCCGCAGCGCCAAAAGCAGCGTCCAGGGAAGTCCGGCGATCAACCAGACGTCTGTGGACGGATTCACCAGAAGCCCGACGTGGACGGCGATCCCGGCGGTGCCGAATGCCAAGGCGACCCGCGCGATTCCGAGCAACGCGGAGGAAGCCCGTGATCGGTCATGAACCACGCGGGACGATTCCTGCGTTGTCCGCCAGGACCACGAGAACCAGCCGACGACCGCCAGCGCACAGGCGAGGACGTTCAGCCAGCGGCAGGCTTCGATGGTCGTCGTTCCGAGCATCGCGCGCGCCGCGGCGACGAGGAGGGGATAGCCGATGGGCCATTGGGTCAGGAAGGTCCAGTCGCCCCTCCATGTCCACGGTTGCAAGGGGGCAACCGGCGTCGTCGTCGTCAGCCCTTTGCCGGCAATGAAGCGATCCGCAGCCGTGAGCAAGTAGCAGTAGTCCGATTCGACCAGGGGTGGAATGTCGCGCCGGCCGGGCAGGACCGCGAGCACAAGTGCCACCGCGGCGACGCCTAAAACGGTCCAGGGCAACGGGGCGGCCGCCCGCGACGTCCCGCGAGCGGAGGTCATGGCCTCGGCGCGCGGGTTGTCCGACGCTGTTGCACGCGCTGCGAAGATGAGGGAGCCGGCCTCGGTCATGTCCTGGTGTCACCGCCCCAGCAAGTCCGCCGAACACAGCCCAGCAAGCGGGCAGGCGGCCTCCGCGTCCAGAGTCCGCGCGTGCGTCAAGCCCGCGGCTGGCCGGGTCGCAAGACCCGGATCGCTTCCGTCGCTCTCCTTGTTATCGGTCCCAACCACGACCGTCTTCCGTTGGCTTGAGTTCGAGGCCGCGAGGGCGTCTTCGGGCGGCATCCTCAACCGGCGAGGCGTTGAAACCGACATGGTTATGGGAACTGCCATGAAACTGACCGTCGTCATCCCCGCCTACAACGAGGAGCAGGCCATCGCCGCGATCATCGAGCGGACGCTGGCCGCCCGGGAGTCGATCATCGCGCGATCGCCGGTCGGCGAGGTGGAGATTGTCGTGGTCAGCGACGGCTCGACCGACGAGACGGCGGAGATCGCCGCGGACTATGGCGAGGTGAAGCTGGTCGTTTTTGAGAAGAATCGCGGGTACGGCGCGGCCATCAAAAAGGGGTTCGAGGTTGGCGCCGGCGAACTCGTCGGGTTTCTCGACGCGGACGGCACGTGCGATCCGAAGTTCTTCGCGGATCTGTGCACGGCGGTGGTGGAGGAATCCGCCTCAGTGGCGATCGGGTCGCGGCTTGGACCTGGCAGCAAAATGCCCCGGGTACGGCGCCTGGGCAATCGCGTCTACGCCCTCATCCTTTCGGTGCTGAGCAACAGGCTGGTGAGCGACACCGCCAGCGGCATGCGGGTCATCCGCCGGGACGTTCTGTCGCAGTTGTACCCGCTTCCTGACGGCCTGCATTTCACGCCGGCGATGAGCGCTCGCGTGCTGATGGATGATCGACTCAGCCTTGTCGAGCGCCCGATGTCCTATGAGGAGCGGGTCGGCGAATCCAAGCTGCACGTGCTCCGCGACGGCGCGAGGTTTCTGCGGACGATTCTGCACATGTCGATGATGTGGCGACCGGCGAGGATGTTCTCGCGGGCGGCCATCGCATGCCTACTGCTGATGACCTTGCTTGCGGTGTTCCCACTGGAAAGCCGGGCGCGAACCGGTCGTTTCGGCGAGGATACCATTTATCGTCTGTTGTTCTGTTCGTTCCTGGGCACGGTCAGCGTCAGTTTCCTTTCGGCGACAGTTCTTTGCGATCGGCTGCACGAGCTTTGGGACGCCCGGAGGACCGCCCGCAGCTTCGCCGGGGCCTTGTTGGATCGCGCCTACTCGTTCGGTGGAGTCGGCGTGGCGATGACCCTGTCGGCTCCGCTGCTGTGCTGGCTGATCGGACCCGGCGTGTGGACGCGGATTCACGACGGTGTGGTCACGATCCACTGGTCGCGGGTGGTGCTCGCGGGTTTGGTCGCGTTTTCGCTGGTACAGATATCCGCGACCGCGGTGATCGCCAACCTGATTCGCTTTCACCTTGACCGTCAGTCCTGGCGGATGCGCGAACGCGTTGTCTCTACGACGCAGAAGCGGCGGTCCAGCGTAGACGCCGTCTCCGGGCAAGGTTTACCCTCTTCGTCTCCGACGCAAATGACCTCGACACCGGTTCTCCCGGTCTGACCGGCGCCCTTTTGAACGGCCAACCTGGGCCGCGATGCAAGGTATCTCGATCGCGCCCGTCGTTGACGGACGCGGTCGGTCGGTCGATGATCGCCGAACATGTCCGAGGCGGGGGTTCATATCGTCTTTGCCGAGCGGTTCGACGCCGGGGCGGTCGAAAAGGCAAGAGCCGTCGGCCGGGTGAGCGTTCTGGACTCATGCGACGAAGGAACTTTGTTGCGGGCGGTCGTCGACTGTGATGCGCTGGTGGTGCGAACCCGCGCGGAAGTCACCCGAGCGGTCATTGCCGCAGCCCCGCGCCTGCGGGTAATCGGGCGTGGTGGGGTTGGACTGGAGAACATCGACCTCGCCGCCGCGGCCGAGCGAAACGTTCAGGTTGTCTACACCCCTGCGGCCTCGACCGACGCAGTCGCCGACCTGGCCGTAGGACTGATGATCGGATTGGTTCGAGGGATTCCGTTCGGTGACGCCGCCGTCCGCGCCGGTCGCTTTTACGAAGCTCGCGAGCAGTTCGTCTGGCCTGAGCTGAGCGAACTGACGTTGGGGATTGTCGGGCTGGGTCGAATCGGCCGAGCGGTCGCGCAACGATGCCGCCAGGGATTCGGAATGAGGATCCTGTACAACGACATTGTTTCTCCGGGGTGGACGGATTTCACAGCCACGGCGGTGGAGAAGGATGAACTCTATCGCGAATCGGACGTGGTCACGCTTCACGTTCCGTTGACCGATTTGACCCGAAGTCTGATTGACGCCGCGGCGCTGAGGCGGTTCAAGCGCGGCGCGTATTTGATCAACACCGCCCGCGGCGCGGTGGTCGATCATTTCGCTTTAGCGGAGGCACTGCATCAAGGCGCCTTGGGCGGGGCGGCGCTGGACGTTGTTGATCCTGAACCGCTCCCGGACGGTCATCCGCTTTTCTTGGCGCCGAGTGTGATTTTTACTCCCCACGTCGGCGCGCGATCGCCCGGCGCCGTGTCGCGCATGAACGCCGTCGTCGAGGACGTTCTCCGCGCGCTTTCGGGAAAGGATCCGCTCTATGCGGCGCCATGCTCGGGTGCGGGCTGAAGGTCGACAAACCGACCGGCGGCTCATTCGGAAATAGTCCCTTCGGGCGGGTAGCTGCATTTTTGTCTTTGTGCCAATGCCCATTCCGGCGTGCCGATTCAACGTTCTGGGGCGGAGCGGTTTCTCGCCGGAACGTCCGCACGGGCTGAAGCCCGCGACTCAGGTCGGGGTTTCAGGCGATCTAAAGACTTGCCAAGCATTCCGTCGATCGTTAGACAGCCGGACTCGACGAGGGGGCGCTGGCTGCGCGGGCCGACGGGACTCCCGGTGGAGACTCCTGTATTCCCGGTCGGCCGACTTGACCGCTCCCGTAGATGAAGTCAGCGCTGGTTGATCGGATCATCCGACGATGCCCGAATTGCCACCTTTCAGTTTGGCTTTTGTGGACGCGCTGGTTCCCGACGGGGCGCTGGCGACCTGGGTGGCCGTTGGCGCGGCCGGGCTGGGGCTGGCGGTCGCGGCGGCCATCACGATTCTTCGGAAGTACGTGCGACTGACGCTGGGGCTGGTTGATCGACACGTCGCCGGCGCGGCCGCTCTGTCGGCCGAGCGCGTCGTCCCCGAGTCGGATGCTCCGATGGTTGTCGGCGAGGAGGTCGAGTTCCGCGCGGCGGATGGGCTGCCGTTGGCTGGAACGATCTTCACTCCGTCCGGATGTTCAACGATCCAGAGTCGTTCGTTCGCGCCTAGCGCGGGGGCGGGCAGGGAATCGGCGCGATCATTTCCGGAAAGCCCGCGCGGTCTGATCGTCTTTGCCCACGAGTTCGGCAGCGGTGGGGGTAGTGCTCTTCGATACTGCCGCGGGCTGATCGAGGCCGGTTTCGAGGTCTTTTCGTTTGACTTCCGCGGGCATGGGGCGTCGCCGACCGAGCCGGGCTATCGTCCGCGCCCGTGGTTAACGGATCGCGAGCATGCCGACCTGCTCGGAGCGATCTCGTTTATCACCGCTCGACTGAAAGCCGCCGGTCGACCGACGGAGATTGGCGTATTCGGGCTGTCGCGCGGTGCGGGGGCGGCCATTTCCGCGGCTGCCGAGGTTCCCAACGTGCGCGTGGTGATCGCGGACAGCGCCTTCAGCAGCGACACGACGATCGAATACATGATGCGTCGTTTCGCTACCATCTTCGCGGGTGTCCGCGTGGTGGCAAGGAACCACCCGGCGGTCGTCTGGCGGGTCATGCGCTGGATGCTGTTTCGGGCCTACCGTCGCGAGTTTCCCTGCCGGTTCCTCTCGGCGAGGCAAGCCGTCACCAGGATGGGATGCCGTCCGATCTTGTTCATCCACGGGGAAAACGACAGCTACATTCCGTCGTGGCAGGCTCAATCGCTTTATGACGCCGCGCGCGGACCGAAGGACGTCTGGATCGCCCCGGGGGCGAAGCACAACCAAGCTGTCGATGCCCACCCGCGGGAGTATGCCCGGCGAATCGTTCACTTCGTCGAAGAGCACCTGGGGCGGTCGCCGGCATCGATCCACCGCCCGGTCCACGCGCTGACGACGATGGCAGAGCTTGCCCGCATGAAGTCGCGTCAGTTTGCAGCCTTCACAAAGTCGCGGGCCTCCGGCGCGTCAACAGGCAACGCCGTCGGCGTCGGCAGCAGATCTCACTAGCGCACGATTCTGCGCAAACCCCCTGTCTTGCCTACCCACGAGCGACGCCCCTGTTCGGCGTTTTCCTGAAGGGTCGGGCATTGAGCGGTCGTTCCCCATCCAGGGAGCCGAAGCATCAGGGGGCGTCTCCGGCCAACTCGTGCCATTCGACCTGCCCAGGGAGCAGAGGGTGGCCGCATGAAGGCATTTGCGGCCGGGCGCGCGGAATCGGACACACGGATTGGGATTCTGCGGGTTCCTCCGTGGCAACTTCCTAATGAACCGCTTCGAGTTCGCACTCGTACAACGCTCTGCCGGCGTGGCGGAATCGGACTTAGGAGGCACTTGACAGCGGGAAGGAGCCTTTTTAGGGTCCACAGGCTCGGCGCGGCCAGGCAAGGCGCTTGGCGGATCGGTCAACGCGGCGGCTTCGGCGCGGTAACAACAACGTAACCAGCTCGGGACGGTGGCGATGATTCAGGTGCGAAGTCTAACCAAGCGGTATGGATCGTTCCTGGCGGTCGACAACATCAGCTTCGAGGTCGAGCGCGGCGGGGTGGTGGGCTTCCTGGGGCCTAACGGGGCGGGGAAGACGACGACGATCCGGATTCTGAGTTGCTACCACCCCGCAAGCGGTGGATCAGCCTCGGTGGCGGGGTTTGACGTCTTCAGCCAGTCGATGGAGGTTCGCCGGCGCGTAGGGTATCTGCCGGAGTCCACGCCGCTGTATCCCGAAATGCGGGTGCGCGAATACCTGCAATTCAGGGGAAAATTGCGCGGCCTTTCGGGCGACGAGCGGGCAACGGCTATCCGGCGGGTGGCGGACCGCTGCTGGCTGGGGGATTTCATCGATCGCCCGATCGGTCAGTTGTCCAAGGGCATGAGGCAGCGGGTGGGGTTGGCCGACGCCATGCTCCACGACCCGGACGTGCTGATCCTCGACGAGCCGACCATCGGGCTCGATCCGACGCAAATCCGCGAAACCCGAAGCCTCATTCAGGAACTTGGCCAGCGCCACACCGTGCTGCTCAGCTCGCACATTCTGCACGAGGTGGAGCAAGTGTGTACGCGAACGATCATCATCGCCTCGGGTCGGATCGTGGCCAGCGGTTCGCCGCAGGAGCTGCGCGACAAGTTCAGTGCGGGCGGGCGGGTGGTGGCGGAGCTGAAGGGACCGGAAGGGGACATCGAGAGCGGCGTTCGCCAGCTCGGGGTGCAAAAGGTGCAGGTGGCATCCTCCGACGGCTGGGTGCGGCTGTCGGTGGACGCGGGCCCGGGGCGCGACGTGCGCGAGGAGGTATTCAAACTGGCGATGCAGCGCGGGTGGACGCTCCGCGAGCTTCGCCGCGAGGGGGCGACGCTGGAGGACTTCTTCGTGCAGGTGACGGCGGAGCAGCAGGTTCGGCGGTCGGCGAAGGCGTGAACGGATTGCCAATTGCCAATTGTCGATTCGTTGCGAGGGTAGCGTGAGGGATGACGTTTGGCGCTTGATGCGCCAGACGATGGCCAAAGACAAAGACGTTGAAGTGGCAAGCACCGCTGGAGGTTGGCATGGGAAACATTGGAGCGATGGCCAAGCGCGAGCTGGGGGCGTATTTCCTTTCGCCTATCGCGTACGTGACGCTGGCGATCTTCCTGTTCGCCTCGGGGATGGGCTTCGGCTTGGGGGTGTTCGGTCCGGGCGAGGAGGCGTCGCTTCGTGCGCTGTTTGACCCTTGGATGGTGATGATTCTTTGCTTCGTGCTGCCCATGCTCACCATGCGGCTGGTCAGCGATGAACTCCGTAGCGGGACGATCGAGACGCTGATGACGGCGCCGATTTCGGAGACCCAGATCGTCTTCGGCAAGTTCGTGGGCGCGTTTTTCTTCTACCTGGTCTTGCTGGTGACGCTGCTGATCTACCCCTTGCTTTTGAACATGTACGGCACGGTGGACGTGAAGCTGCTGTCCTGTCATTACCTCGGTCTGCTGCTGCTGGGCGGGTTGTACATCGCCACGGGGCTTTTTTTCAGCGCCTGCACCAAGCACCAGGTGGTGGCCGTGCTGTTTAGCTTTGCACTCTTGGCGTTGATGACTTTTGCGTTCCAGGCGCTCGCAGGTCTGGATCCATTGGAGGGCTGGCCGAGGGTCGTCTTGCAGCAACTTTCGATCCGCACGCACTTTCACGACTTCGTGCGCGGGATGCTGGACACGAACCACGTCGTGTTCTTCGTGACCACGACAGCCTTGTTCCTGTTTCTGACGGTCAAGCGGTTGGAGATGCGTCGATGGCAGTAGCGCAAGCTCAGGGGAGTCCGACTTCGACGGGGCGACGCATGGCCGTGGGGACCAACGTCGCGCTGGCGATCGTGCTGGTTTTCGGAATCGTCGGCGTGGTGCAGGCGATGGCGTATCGCTGGCCGATTCGAACCGACATGACCGGTTCGGGGGTCAACAGTCTTAGCGACGGGACGAAGAAGTTGCTGGGAGGCCTCGAGCAGAACGTCCGCGTGACCTCGCTGTACTTCGAGACGGACCGCGAGGAGGAGGACCAGTCGCGGTATCGCCAGGCCGCCCAGAACCTCATCGACCTTTACGAGGCCACCAACCGCGGCAAGGTCAAGGCGGAGTGGGTCAATCCCCTGAAGGACCACGAGCGTTTTCAAAAGTTGACCAACCGTTTGCGCGATCTGCCCTCGCTGAACGAGGGCGTGGCGAAGTATCAGGAACGGCTGGACGTCTACAAGAACGAATTGGACGGCAAGCTTCGCGCGCTGTTGTCGGAAGAGTTGGAAAAAGCAGCCTCGGGCGGCGGGGGTATGGGCGGCGGATCGTCCAATGGGCCGGTGGCGCGGATCGAACTGACGCTACGGCAGTTGGAGGGCGGGCTGGAGGATTCGCGCAAGCAAGTCGATGCGTTGACATCTCCAGCGAATCCGCAATTGGCAGCCGCGGTCGGCGAACTGCGGGCCCTCTATCCCCAGCTCAGCAAGGCTTTGAAGGACATTGCGAAGTTCGCTTCGGAGGTGTCGCGGCAGACGGCGGGGCTGTCGGCTGCCGAGACACAATTCCTGCAAGGCGCCTCCGGGCGCTACGCCGAAGTCGTCGCGGACGTCGAGGGCGAGACCACCAAGCTGCAAGACCTCCCCCAGCCCAAGATCGACGACGTCCTTTCGCAGATCGTTCCGACGGCCAACGCGATTCTTGTGGAGACGGATAAGGACGCGCGGGTGGTGGACTTCGGTTCCATGTGGCCTCCGATCGACGAACGGAGCGGAGCGCGAGCCTCATTGGAGCGGCGGGCCTTTAAGGGCGAGGAGAAGTTGACCGCGGCCATCCTCCGCGCGACGCACAAGGAACAAACGGCGGTGGTGTTTGTGCGCTACGGCGGTCAACCGCTGTTTTTCGGCGGGTTCATGCCGGGTCAGCCGCAGGCGGCGTACTCCATGATGAAGCAGCAACTCGAGGATGCCAACTTCGCCGTCGAGGAGTGGGATCTCAAGGCCAACGTGGACAAGCCGCCGACGATCGAACCGAAGCCGACGCGGACGCTCTACGTCCTGCTCAAGCCTGAGCCGCCGCAGCAGGGTCCGATGGGTCAGCCGAGCCAGGAGCCGCCGTTCGGACCGAACCACCGCGACGCGATCCTGAAAGCCATCGGCGACAACGGGCGGGCGTTGTTTATTGCGGGTTGGGCGCCGGGTCCGTTTGGTCCGATCCCCTCGGAGTACGAGTACAACGCGTACCTCAAGGACAAGTGGGGCGTGCACGTCGATACGTCCACGTTGCTGCTTCAGGCACGAAGCATCGCGCCGGGAAAGTTCATGGCCTCCCAAGAATCTCTCTATATTGTGGATCTCGGTTCCACGGATCATCCCATTGTGCGGTCACCGCAGTCACAGCAACTGCGGTTGCCATTCTCGGCGCCGTTGGAGATGCCGGAACCCGCGCCGGAGGGTGTTGACCGAAGCGTGTTGCTGACGTTGCCGGCGCGTGAGGGGACGTGGGGCGTTAAGGACATCACCAAGTATCAGCAGCAATCTGGGCAGCGGGAATACTTCACGAAGGAGGCGGGCGACCTGGACGGTCCGTTTACGCTGGCGGTCGCGGCCTCGAAAGGTGACGCGAAGATCGTCGTCGTCTCGTCGCGGACCTTCGCCACCGATGCGGTCGCGTTCGCGCGAGGATTGGCGATGACTTCGCAGGGAGTCACGATCCGCACGTTGAACCCCGGAAACGTGACGCTGACGGTCAATGCCCTGCACTGGCTGAACGACAAGGTGGAGTTCATGGACATTGGTCGGCCGATCGAAAGCTCGGTTCTGGAAATCGCCGGTCCCACGACGGTGAAGGCGGTGCAGGCATTTACGATTTTTGTTTGGCCGGCGGTAGCGCTGGCGTGCGGCGGGGCCGCCTGGTGGGTGCGGCGGCGATAGCGATCTACTTTAGATCGAGTGATGATGAGAGTGCGTCCTAAACCCCCGCTCCCCCACTGGGGGAGAGGGTAGGATGAGGGGGTTTCAGAGGCACTCGTGGTGGTTGGGTAGGTTCCGGCGACGTCGCGGACTTTAGATCGCGCGGGCTGAAGCCCGCGGCTCGGGAACACAGAGACAAACAACAAACATCATTCTCCTATGAACACGAAAACAACAGTTTTTCTAGCCGCTATCTTCGCCCTGGTGGTGATCGGATATTTGGTCCTGGAGCGCTCGCCGGTGGTTCAACCCCAGGAGGCAACGAAGCCGCCTGCGTCGGCAACGGCGGCGGTCGCCCGCGACTTGCTGACGGAAAAACTCGGCACGGTCGTCAAGGTCGTGGTCAAGAAGAATGGTCAGCCGGATTGGGTGTTTGAAAGCCCAGGCAAGTCTGAGGCGGGGCAGGCCGAGTGGCGGATGACCGCGCCTTTCGAGTCCAAAGTCGCAAGCTGGGAAATCGACCGCTACGGCCGGGACCTCGGACGATTGCAATATGAAATCGCCTTCCAATCGGGCGATGTCGGGGGTGTGACGCCCGCGGACGCGGGACTCGCCCCTCCGGAGGCGACCGTGACGCTCACGGACGACGCGGGTAAATCCGCGGCCATCGAGGTGGGCAAGCCGCGATCCGCCGACGAGACCTACGTGCGCCTGGCGGGCGCGGATCAGATCGTCGTCGCCAAGCAGAGCCTCAAGACATTGTTCAAGGCCAAGGCGCTCGAATACCGCGACCAGCAGGTCTGCAATTTCAAACCCGAGGACGTCAAACGCGTGGAAATCACCGACCGCACGGCCGAAGGGAATCCCGTTCAATATGCGTTTGTCCGCGACGGATCGAAGTGGGCGATGGAGTCGCCGGTGTCGGCCCGGGCGACCGAGAAGGTCGATGAGATGGTCCGCAACGTCAGCCGGCTTCGCGTGGCCAAGTGGGAGGACGACGCGAAGGATCGCCTGGGCGTCTACGGACTCGAACCATCGGCCATCACCGCGAAGCTGACCGTCGAAGAGCAAGTTCCGATCGAGGGAGACCAAACGAAGACGCCCGAAGAACCGGCGGGCGAGAACAAGGAGCAGGCTGAGGTCGAGAAGCCCAAGACGGAGACCAAGACGACGGTCTACGAACTCCACGTTTCGAATCGCTCGCCGATCGGCGAGGATACCAAAACCTATCTTCGCGTCGGCAACGAGACGTTGGTCGCCACGATCATGAAGACCACCGCGGACAAGCTCAGACCGGTCATGAGCGAGTGGCGCGACATGCATGTTACCAGTGCCGACATCGAGCGGGCGACGCGCATAGAGATGACCGTGGCGGGCACTTCTGCCTCGCTTTCCAAGAAGGAGGGCGCTTGGACTTTCGAATCCGACGGCGGAAAAGCCGAGGATGCGGAAGTCAAGAAACTCTTGACGGCGCTCAAGGACATGAAGGCCGTCGCCTTTGTCGATGCGACGGAAGCCGACGTGGCGACGTACGGGTTGGCGAAACCAGCGACAGAGATCCGGTTGACCATTCCGGGCGCGGAGGCTGCGGAGAGGATTGCCATCGGAGGTCCGACGGACGCGGCCACCAAGCGCATGACCTACCTCCGGCGAAACGAGCTTCTCAGCGTCGGCAAGGTCCGCGCGGGCGATCTGGAAACCATCGAACGAAGCCCCACGACGTACCGCGATCGAGGAATCATCGAGGTTGCATCCGGCAGCGTCGAGAAACTTACCATCCATCGAGAGAACGCCCCGACGAAGCAACGAGAAGAATTGACCTTCCTAAGCGGCGAATTGGGCTGGAGAATGACCGCCCCGGTTGAAGCGGGCGTGGAGACGCAGAAGGTGGGCGAGTTGGCGGCGGCGCTGGGAACCCTTCGCGCCGCGGCCGTTGCCAGTGAGTTGGGGCAAACGAGCGCGTTTGGTCTGGATACGCCGCAGGTTGTGGTCAAGTTGACCTATCAGCCGTCGGCGGAAATGCGTGTTCCCGAGCCTGCGAAAGGTGGCGAACCCGCCAAGGAACCCGTGGAGGTTCAACCGTCCTCGTTGACGATTGAGCTATCGGCTACGGAACATGACGGAAAGTTCTACGCCAAGCGAGGCGATCGTCCGGCGATCTACGAGATCGACAGGGCGAATTTCGACAAACTCCGGGCGGAGTATCGCGCGGGGACGGTCTTCGATTTCGAGGGCCCGAAGGTCACGAAGTTCACGGCTCAGGAAGGCGGGCAATCGCACGCCTTTGTGAAGAAGGACGGGAAGTGGACATACGGATCGGACGCCGATCTTCCACTCGATCACGCCAAGGTTGAGAACCTGCTGATTCAGATCAAGGACGTCAAGACCACGCGTTTCGCGGCCCACAGCGAGACGGACCTCGCGCGCTTCGGGCTTACCACGCCCTACCGTGTCATCGAAGTGACACTTGAGAATGGCGGGGTCCAACGTCTGATGATCTCGGACCAGTCAACCGTCGGCGCGGAGGAGGGTAACTTCGCCACGGTCGCGGGTAGGCCGGGCGTGTTCCTGCTGCCACCTGATGCACTCACTCGAATGTCGGTGGACCTTACGGGACTTGAGAAACGTTAGCCGGGCGCGGGATCACTTGATTGGGCGGTCAGCAGGCCGTCACCAAGCGACAACGGTTATTTCACTCCGCCCTGCGATGGGGAGATCGGCAAGTCCGTTTCTCCGCCCTCCGTGGTCGGTCTCTCCAGGCGGTTCGGCGCCGGCTCGGGCCAGTTCTCCTTTTGTCGCCAATGGTGCTCGTAGCACGCGGGGCAGATTTCCAACCCATACTCGTGGTAAACCCGCCTTCCGCCGCGAAGGCAAAGGCCGCAGATTCCTGGAGTCGCCGCTGGATACCGCCTCCCGTCCGCCCGGCGTGACGCTTTCAGCCACTTCCGTTCTCCCTCCCGCCAGCGGTGGGCCGCCCACATCGCGCGCAGAACGGCTGACCCGAAGAACAAAACGACGCCGCCGAATGACAAGAGGATCACGGCCCCGATGATGAGCATCAGGTTCATGGCGAACGTCTGCGGGTCCACCTGCAGCAGCATGGCCGAACTCCACCCGGGAGGGATCGCCGGATTATAGGCCGGCGTTTCGAACGATTCGATAGGCAGCGTGGCACGCGCGCTGGTTAGTCGTGAAACGATCGACCCCAGACCATCATGCCGCAAGCTGTCCGAGGATTCGGACGAGGTCGGTGTCGGTGATGATGCCGACGAGTTTGTCGTCGCGCGTGACGGGGAGGGCGCCGATACGGTGGCGGGCCATCTGGTCGGCGGCGTCCAGCAGCGAGGCCTCGGGGGCGATGGTGCGGACGGCACGGGTCATAATGTCCATGACCGCGGAAGGCGGGACATAAAGATGGCCCACGGCCTGGGCGCGTTCGTCCTCGATCATCTCCAGACCGAAGGTCCGCCGGAGGTCGCGGTCGGAGATGATGCCCACAAGCTCGCCATTGGTCACCACGGGAAGATGCCGTACGCCCTTGCGATGCATCAGCGAGGCGGCCTCCTGGATCGCGTCCCTGGGCGCCACCGTGAACACGTGGGCCATCATGTGTTGTCGGATCGGGTGGCGCAGAACCGCTCGGCGCTCAGCGGAGTTCGCAAGTTCGCGTGCTTTCGCGAGCAAGTCGATCCGGGTGATAATCCCCGCGAGGCGATCATGCTCGACCAGGACCACGGCACTGATGCGTCGTTCGATCATCAGCCTGGCCGCTTCGGGGATCGAGATGTGCGGTGGCAGGCTCACCACGGGTTTGGACATCACGTCGCTGACGCGCCGCGGACCGATGATGGCGGATCTCGCCCCTTCGACGCGGCGATCCGCGGTCAACTGCCACCCGACGGCCAGTAGTATGTCGCGGTCGGAGACCATGCCCACGACCACGCCGGTCGCGACCACGGGTAGGTGATGGATGTTGTGTTCCTCCATCAACCCGATGGCTTTGTCGAGCGAGTCGTCGGGAGCGACGTGGAGAACGTCGCGGGTTGCGAGCGTGGCGAGCTTCATCGAGTGATCCCCGATCGGTATTCGCCCGGACATTCACGCCTCCATCAATCGTTCGACGTGAAGAGCGACGCTTTCGGCGAGCGCCTCCAGATGATATCCACCCTCCAGGACGCTGACCAGTCGGCCCTCGCCATGTCGAGCGGCGATGCCGGTCAGTTCGTCGGTCAACCAGCCGAAGGACTCCGTTTCCAGTTCCAACGGCGCCAGCGGATCGAGACGATGGGCGTCGAACCCCGCTGAGATCAGCACGAACTGCGGAGCGAACGCTTCGACAGCCGGTCGGATACGCTCGTCGAAGACGCGACGCCAGACGTCCTCGCGCCCGGGGGGCAGAATCGGCACGTTGATCGTAAACCCCAAGCCCGCCCCGCGCCCGGTCTCCTCGGCATATCCCGTGCCAGGGTAAACGATGGCCGGATGCCCATGCAGACTGACGAAGAGAACCCGCGGATCCTCCTCGAAGGAGTGTTGCGTCCCGTTGCCGTGGTGGACGTCCCAGTCGAGGATCAGCACGCGCGACAGGTTGTGATCTTCAAGGAGCCGCCTCGCGGCTAGGGCGACGTTATTGAACAGGCAAAACCCCATGGACGAGTCGCGCTCGGCATGGTGACCGGGAGGGCGAACGACGCAGAAGGCGTTTCCGACCTGCCCGCGCATGACCGCGTCAACGGCGCTGACCACGCCGCCGGCGGCCAACCGGGCGATCTCGAAACTTTCGGGGCAGATGGCGCTGTCCGGCACGTCGATGCAGGACGTGCCCGAGGCGCAGGCCGCCTGCAAGCGATGCAGATAGGCCTCGCCGTGGTTTCGCCGGATGAGGGCCATGTCAATTGACGTGGCTTCGATCGGTGTGCAGCGGGAAGTGAGTTCGCGCTCGGCCAGAACTTCGGCGATGCGGGCCAGCCGCGCCGGTCGTTCAGGATGGCCGGCGCCCGTCAGATGCCGTTGAAACCGCTCGTCCTGGACGAGTCCCGTGACCGCCATTGGCGTGTTTCCTTCGACGAGGAGAACGGCTCATTCTACAATTCCGTTGGAAAATGTGGAGGAGGGACGGATGTCGGACCTGCATGACGTTCTCTTGCGGACGCGAACCATCACCTTCGACTGTTACGGCACGCTGATCGACTGGGAGGCGGGCGTTCGCGGATCGCTGCTGCAAATCTTCGGTTCCGCAGCCGAGGCTCGGGCCGGCGAACTTTTTGACGCCTACGTGCAATCGGAAGCGCGAATCGAAGCCGGTCCCTACCGGCGGTATTGCGACGTGCTGGTTGCGGCGACGCGGGAGTTGGCCGATCAGTTCCGGCTGACCCTTCCGCCCGATGCCGCGAGGCTGTCCGACTTGCTGCCGTCCTGGACGCCGTTCGCCGACACCAACGACGCGTTGGTGCGGCTCAAGAAGCGGTTCCGACTCGGCGTGCTTTCCAACATCGACCGCGACTTGTTTGCGGCGACCGCCGGTCATTTCAGCGTACCGCTGGACTTCGTGGTGACGGCTGAGGACGTTCGGAGCTATAAGCCGGGACTCGCCCACTTCCGCCGCATGATCGACATGGAGGGAGGCGTCGAGGGCCTGCTGCACGTCGCGCAGAGCCAATACCACGATGGCCAGGCGGCAGCGAAGCTTGGCCTTGCGTTCGTGTGGATCAATCGTTACAAGGATCCGTCCGACGCGAGCGTTCCGATGGTCGCGGAGCTTCCCGACCTCCGCTCGCTGGCCCATGCGATGGACGTTTGAAGAATATGTTTTCCTTTTTCATTCAGCATTCGTCATTCACCATTCCGTATTCCGTTTGACCTATGTCCGCAACGATCGAATCGCAGTTTCCACCGGGTACGCCCGTCGAAGTAAGGCAGACCACCCGCCTTCGCGGGGAGTCGTTTTCGATTCGGGTGATCGGCGTAGTCGAATCGTGGGAGGATCTTCCGACGGGCAGTTGGTACGCGCACGGGAAGGACGACAAGTATTGGTTGCGTCGCCTGAAGCTGCGCAAGCACGACGGCGAGTTGACTCTGCTGGTCATGGACGCGGGCACGACAATCGCCAAGCTCGAACGCGCCGGAGGTTAGAGCGGGTCAAGGCACCGCGCGGAATGGTCCCCCACGCCATGGCCGAGACTACAGGGCGGGGATGATATCAAATGACATTCACCCACGGGTGCAGCGTAGCGCAACCCGTGGAATGGAAGGAAAAGAGAAATCGAGCCCCGAAGGGGCAGGGGAAAGTAGCCACGGGTGCAGCGTAGCGCAACCCGTGGAATGGGGGGAGAGAATCCAGAATGGCCCCGGCAGGGGCGAAGGACGATCGCAGGAGCCCCGTGTCGATCAGTCGAACACATACCGTTCGTCGAACTCGATGCGATGGGCCCGTAACAGCGAGCGCATCTCCTCCTCGAACGGGCGTCCGCGATGATGGTCCTCTTGGTTCTGGATGTACCGCTGGACGGGGTCGAACTGGGATTCGCTGACCGTGAACACGGAGTAGCCTTCTTGCCAACGAAATCCCACCATGTCCGGGAAGGTCTGGTGAACCCAGCGCGAGGAGTGAGCCTTGAGATTCCGCATCAAGGTGGCGATCGATTCATCCGTGCGCCACGAGATCAGCAGATGAACATGATCCGGCATTCCGTTGATCAGATGAGCCGCGCCGCCCTCACCGCGCACGATTCCGCCGAGATATTCGTGAATGCGCGGGGCGATATCCGGTTTGAGCCATGCGCCGCGCTGTTTCGTCGAAAAGACAATGTGATACAGGAGTTTCGAATACGTTCCCGGCATCGGGTCGACTCCTCCGCCCCTCGTGGGGCTTGGTCTCTCGTGGACGAACCTATACCACGGGCTGGCGCCCGTGGCTACGATCCGGCGCCCCTTTCGGGGCGGTATGCACGGACATGCACGATGGGACTCCACAATGCGTCCCGGCGTGCAGTCGTGCCTCCGGTTTCGGCGTTTCGACGCTTTCCTCATTGCATTGGCCCCGCCGCCGTGGTAAAGTCTGTATGAACTCAAGATCAACCTCGGAGCGTTGCCGATGACCGTTGAGCAACTTCAAACGTGCATCACGCTCGGTCGTTTCGATCCTATCGGATTGACATGGCCAACGGACGAAACCTGGACGTGCATCATCCCGACTTCGTCGCCCGCGCCCGCACGGGCCGGTGCGTCATCGTCTATAAACTTGACGATACCTTCGAGGTCGTCGACTTGCTCCTCGTCGCCGGTCTGGAAGTGCCGATACCGGAAATCCCGGAGCGCCTCTCCCGCACCAGCCCAAGATTGGGATGTTTATGAGTGAAGGTCTGCATGGAATATGACGAGGGCCGTTTGGATCGAGACGCATTCAGCGTCGGGACGCATGACGACGACGATGCGCGGCGCTGTTGGCGGACGTGCACGCGAGCGAACCGGCTGCGCGCGCTCGAGTTTTTGAGACAGGTCATGTATGGCTACGATCCGGCTGCCGACCGAATTCAAAGAGTTCTTGAATCTGCTGAACTCGGGGGGCGTTGACTATCTCGTGGTGGGCGGTTACGCCGTCGCCTTCCACGGACACCCCCGTGCCACGGGCGACCTCGACTTATGGATCGCGACCTCGCCAGGCAACGTGGCTCGCATCAGACGGGCGTTGGGCGAGTTCGGTTTTTCCAAGGAATTGGTCGCGTCGGCGCCTCTCGATGTTGCGGGCAAGGTCATCCGGATGGGCAACCCGCCGCTACGGATTG
>JBBTCJ010000088.1:0-5044 GCA_038043285.1 Planctomycetota bacterium
CGAACGGTTCCAACGTGTGCACCATCGGACCGGAGCCGCGGCCGGCTGTTTCCGCGGAGCTGCTGAACGTTCGGGCCGTAGCAGCGCTGCTCGGTGATTGTTCAACGAGGCACGTTTATCGCCTGGCCGACGCCGGCCAAATGCCACGCTCCATCAAACTGGGTAGCCTAGTTCGATGGCGGCGCGCCGAGCTTGAGGCTTGGATTCGCGCAGGGTGCCCAAGCGAGCAACCCGGAGGGCGCCGGCCATGACGGGCGACCGAGTCGCCACCTCCCTGCTGCTCGCCCTGTTGGACGGCGCGACATTCGCCAACGCGATGCGTCGAAGCGGGAAGCCCTGTCGGGTGCGTCTTCCCGACGATCCGGACGCTCGTTCCGCGCTGGTCGCTGCCCACTTGTGCGGGGCGCCAGCGACGTTGACCTTCCATGCAGACGGCCACGAGCCGTGGCGAGAGCGGGTAGATACTGTCGTTTTGGCCGCACTCAGTCCCGGCGGCGACGAGCGGTGTCGGTGGGTAGGAATCGACGTAGATGCGACGGACCATGGGGAACGCGGTTTGGTCGATCCTGTGCACGCCATGCGTACCATCGCCGAATGCGCCGCCGAAGCCGGATTGACGGCCGGCTTGCTCGTCGCGCGTTCGCGCCGCGGGCGAGGCCGGCACGTGTTCTTGATACCGCCTGAGCCCGTATCGCTGGCCGATGCGGTCATCGGCGTTGCCGCACTTGCGGCGGCGGCCTTCAAGGTCGCGGCGTCGGACGTGACCGAGTACGACGCACGGCATGCGTTCCGTCGCGCGAATGGTGCGATCGCTCGCCCGGGCGAGGCCGGAGCTGTCGAACTACTGCCGCGCTCCACCGTGAAACCACCCCATGGCTGGGCGCTGGTTCTGCCCGGAGCGGGTGCATTCTCGGCGCGTGGCGGCGGCGTCATCGTGGATCCTTTCGAAGATCAGCCGATCCACCACGAGTGCGTCCCGCGCTGCGACTGCAAATCCTGGTCGCGGTTCGTCGACGAAGCCAGGGCGACACTATCGAAACGGAATGCCACGGCTGCTCCTCAGCTAGGGAAACGACTCGCCATCTGCACGGACCAGCCGCGCCCTGCCATTGATCGCATCGATGCCCGCACGAGGGCGTTCCTCGACGGATGCATACCACAGGGAGCGCGCAACATGTCGGCGTTCGCCGCGAGTGCGAATCTGCTCGGCTGCGGGATCGACCCGCGCGAGGCCGAGCGCCTGATCATGGCCGGTGCTGCGGCGTGCGGTCTGCCGCAGCGTGAAGCGCTGGACGCATTCTCGTCCGCGGTCAGCGTACTAACTCGAAAGCGGGGGCATGGATGAATGAGCTACTTCGGGCTGCGGATGTCGCGCGAGAATTGAGCGACGCGTCCGCTCCTGCACCGTGGTCGGCAGGCAAGCAGCCTGAACCGCTGACGGAACGATTCCTACCATTCCCCATCAAGGCCCTGCCGGCTCCGATTGATCGATTCGTCCGAGCTGTCGCCGAAGCGACGGGTACCGATCCATCGTGGGCCGCGCTGGCGGCGCTGGCGGTAATTGCCGGCTGTGTCGGAAACCGTGCGGCGTTGATCCTGAAACACGGATGGGTTGAGCCGTCCGTTTTGTGGGCTGCGCTGGTCGGTAAGTCCGGCTCAACCAAGTCTGTGGTCCTGCGCCTTGTCACAAGCCCCCTGGTCGAATTGTTCAAAAGGGAGCGGGACACATTTGCGGAGAAGGTGCGTGAGTACACCGCCGAGTCGGAGCGCTACAGCGTGGCCATGTCGAAATGGAAGTCCGCGCAGAGAACCGGACCGCCGACCGATCCCCCGGTTCAACCCCAGGAGCCGAGACAGAAGCGCATACTCGTATCCGACGTCACCATCGAGAAATTGGCCGCCCTGCTGGGCGAAAACCCGTTGGGATTGCTGGTGGTGCGCGACGAACTGGCCGGGCTGGTCAACTCGTTCAACCGATATGCGGGCGGCAAAGGAAGTGACCTGCAGTCGTGGTTGTCCATGAACGACAGCGGGCCGTTGCTGGTTGACCGCAAGAGCGACGGCTCGACGTTCGTGGAGAGAGCGAGTGTCTCACTTCTTGGCACCATACAACCGTTTACACTGAAGCACGTCTTCGGATCGGTGGAGCGCGAAGCCGGACTCTTGGCCCGCGTGCTGCTCGCGTACCCCCCGGACCGACCCGCGGTGTGGACGGAATCCCAACTACCCGACGACATGGTCGCCGACTGGCGCGAATTATTGGCCGCGCTACAAGCACTCGTGCCCGCCTTGGACGACGCGGGCCGGCCAGGACCACGGCTCATCGTCATGGCCAGCGACGCCAAGGCGATGTTCATTTCGTGGCACGACCGGCACGCGAGCGAAGTGGCGGACCTGTCCGACGATCATCTGCGGGCTCACTGGTCCAAACTGAAAGGTGTGTGTCCACGAATCGCGCTGTTGTTTTCGTGTACGGAGGCCGCGAGCGGCAACAACGTGTCTGCGATTTCGTCAGATTCGATCCGCCGGGCGATCGAGGTGACGGAGTGGCTGAAGGCCGAGTCTGCCCGCATCTACGCCGGGCTGGGCGAATCGGACGGGGACCAGGACCGTCGGCGGCTGGTGGAGTGGATCGAAGGGCGTGGCGGGACCGTGACCGTCCGGGATCTCACGCACGGCGTGTGGGCGTTCCGGGAGGATGTCCTGGCGGCGCACAGGGCCCTCGACGGGCTTGTGAGATTGGGAGTTGGCCGGTGGGTCTACCCTCGTCCGGGTACCAAGGGCGGCCAACCCGCGGAACGGTTTGAATTGACGCGTCGCGTGACATCACCATCACCAAAACCCGGCCTGGCGATGCCATGAGCGGGGGTTTCGGTGATGGTGATGTCGGTAGTGTGGGGCTGGCGGTGAGAGCGTTAGCCGTTCCGACCCCAACCCTAAAGGACATCTAAGGTGTGGAAGGCAACAGCGGGAGCAGCCGCGAAACCTACAAGCTGGGGCGACCGCAGTGTGCAGCGGCCGGGCCCCAAAAAAAGCCAAAAACCGGCGAGAAAATGCCTTGAGCTTCTGGGCGGGTTGAGGCTGAGTGTGGGTGACCCGGGATGGTCCCGGGGTCGGATGTAAACCGATGGGAATGATCTTCCGCAAGCAATACACGATGCCCATCCCGCCCGGCGCCGAGATCAATGAGCGGGATGGCCAGCGCCTGGCCCGCTGGCGGCTGCGGAACGGACAACTTCGGTCCGCCGAGGTCGTGGACTGCCCGGACGGCAAGCTCCGCGTCCGGGGGCAGTCTCGGCTCTACATGGCCCGCTATCGGGATGGACGGGGGGCGGTCATTGAGGTCGCCACGGGCTGCAAGGACGAGGTCGCGGCGCGGGCCGTGCTGACCCAGCTCGAACGCCGAGCCGAACTCGTCCGGGCCGGCGTGATGACCCCCGCCGAGAGTGACGCGGCCGATCATGCCGCAGCGCCGCTTTCACGGCACTTGGACAGGTACGAGCAGCATCTCCGCGCCAAGGGCGGCGATCCACGCCGCATCTCCATGCTTCGCCGTCGAATCGAGCGGCTGGCTCGCGAATGCCACTTCTCTCGGTTGAACAAGATGTCAGCCGGTTCCATCGAGCGGTGGCTGGTCGAACAAGCCGATGCGGGCATGGCCGCAGCGACCCGCAATTCGTACAGGGAGGCGATTGTCTGTTTCGGCAACTGGTGCCGCCGCACGCATCGATTGACGCAGAACCCGTTCGATGGCCTGCCGCGGGCCGATCAGACTGCCGATCGCCGTCATCAGCGCCGGGCGCTGACGGCGGCCGAGTTGATGCGCTTACTCAAAGTCGCCCGTCTCCGCCCCCTGGCGGAATTCGGGCGGGAGATTTCGTCGAAGAAGCTCGATGCCCATACAACGCCGTGCGCAGTTCAACAAGCCGACGGCGGCGAAAACACCCCGACAAAGGCCGATCCCAAGCGACCGCCTCGTAGCCGGGCCACTTGGAAGCGAGAACCTTTGACCATCGAGAACCTCGACGCAGCCGTGGAGCGGGCGCGAGAGGTGTTGAAGGACAATCCTGATCTGATCGCCCGGCTTGAACGAATCGGGCACGAACGTGCGCTGACGTACAAGACGCTCGTCCTGACCGGCCTACGGAAGGGCGAGTTGGCGTCGCTCACCGTCGGACAAGTCGAGTTCGACGGTCCCGTGGCGTATGCCATCCTGAATGCCGCCGACGAGAAGAACCGCCAAGGATCAAGCATCCCTCTGAGAGCGGACCTCGTGGCCGAACTGTCAACGTGGCTTGCGGAGCGACTCCGAGAACTGCGGGAGACAGCCGGCATGAGCGGGCAACCGATCCCGGCTCGCCTGCCGGCATCCACCCCCTTGTTCCAGATCGCGTCAGGGCTGGCGCGCATCCTCGACCGCGACTTGGCCGCCGCGGGCATTCCCAAGCGTGACGAACGAAACCGTGTCTTTGATGTTCACGCGTTACGAGTAACCTTCGGTACTCACCTGTGCGCCGCGGGCGTTCCGCTTCGGACGGCCCAGGCCGCCATGCGACACTCCAAGCCTGAACTGACGGCCAACATCTACACCGATCCCAAGCTGCTCGACGTAGCGGGAGCCATTAACGCGTTACCCGCTCTCATGATCCCGACCGAGGCCTCCGCGACCGGTGCCGCCGCCGTCTGACGAAAACTCCGAACCCTCCGCCGGGCGACATCCCGAGCCACGCTCCCAAACACCGAGAACCACGGGTGACATGGTCACGTGGAGCGGTCTGTTTGAGGCCAAGGTGTAGCCCGTCGCCGCCCGGCCTTCCGTTTACCTTGAACTAAACCTTGCACGTACGCGCGTCCACGGGCGTCGTTGCTGGTCCCTTGCTGCCAAAACGAAGGGTGTTTCAGGCTTGTGGGCATCACGCTGCGGGATCGTCGTAACTCGCGCTCCCGTCAAGAGTAAGACGCCGTTGTCACTCGTGGACAACGGCGGTCCAGAAGAGCGGGTGATCGGGCTCGAACCGACGACATTCACGTTGGCAACGTGACG
>JBBTCJ010000089.1:0-2690 GCA_038043285.1 Planctomycetota bacterium
GTCGCCAGCCGATCGCGGCTGTCCAGCCGCCCTCGGTCTGCGTCCGAGTCAAGCCGATTCTCGCCACAGAGGACGCCGGCAATTCCCCCCGTGCCGGGAACGCCACGGCGCGGAGCGTCCGCGTCGAATCCGCGCCCGGCACGCCGGAAGGGTGGGACTTGCCTCCGACCCAATCCGAAAGCGGTCGCGGTTCCACGACGGCGTCAAAGCCCATCATCGTGAGGTCGTCCGCCGCAGAGTCGGTGGGTTCGATTGTCGGGTCGCGGACGACGAAGGTGGACAAGCCCAAGGCGTGGGCACGTTCCACCCACGTTCGCGCCTGTTCCTCCGCGACGTGGGCGTCGCTCGACGCGGCGACAAACCGTTGTCCAAGGGAGGCGACGAGGTTCAACGTGTCGAAGGGGTTGCGAGTTTCGCGCATCGACCAATCGACGACGAATCCGCAAAGAACGTCGGTCGCCGACGGAATCTCCATTGCAAGGAAACCGCCGCGGGCCTCGGCGATGGTGTTCGTGCCCGGCCAGGGAACCTTGTCACGGGCGGCGTTGCCCACGCGCGCGGTCGCTTCCTCCAGCCACGCGACCGCGGACGAAAGCTCAGCCACGTCACCCGCGGCGTCGACGCGCCGTTCTTGGTGGATGAATTCCTGGATGGCTCGCAGGGTCTCGATGGCGACCGCGAGCGTGGCGCGGGCGTAGGGACGGTGCGACCACCTGGCGTACAACGTGTCGGCAAAGTCGCTTTCGCCGGCCAACTCGGTGATGCGCGTTCGAACCGCCTCCAGCCGGCGCTCCACGTCGGCGAGGTTCCCGGTCTCTGCTCGGACGAATCCGACGCAGGGAATCATGAGTGCGGCCGCGGCAAAGAGTCGGCGCGTTCTCCGACCTGGTGTCATCACGCATCCTCGCTCGGTTTGGGGGTTGAGAGTGGGCTTCGCTTCGGGGCGGCTTCCGATGGAGTGGCCCGCGGAAGTCTCTCTTGCAGGCTTCGCAGGCGGGCTTGCGAGAAGTATTGCGGGAAAGATCGGAACCGTTCCCGAGAGGCGTCGGTGAACAGCGCGCCGCTTGGAGGAAGATCGTTCCCCGGATCGTCGTAGAACAGCAGCGCTTCCGCAACGCATAAGTTGGCGAGCAAGTTCAACCGCCGCTTTCGGGAAGCGTTGTGTTCGGCCTCGGACTGTGCGGCAAAAAGGCTGTGCAGCGTGAGCCACTGCCCGACGTCGATGATCCGCGAGGGGCTTTCACCGTTGCCCACGGAGCGGATGTCCTCAACGTCAAACGGCGCCGGCTCCATGCCCAGCGTGAATGCGATGGCCGCTTCGGCGCCGCAATCGTCGCAAACCACGCGGAGATTCGCCGACCAGGTCGTCTGATACTGCACGTCGAATCCGCCGCAAGGCCGCGTGAAACCCCGCCGGCAAGCGGGGCATGGAGTGACGACGACATACAAGTAGGCCTCGGCGAGGCCTCGCGCGGGAAGGGGGGTCGGCTCCATGCCGCTATATTCTACATCGACAGGCTCTGTCGTGGACCATGGCGTTTCCCGCGTACCGATGGCGGAGGCGGAGAAACGAGCGAAAGGGGAGGGACAGCCGGCCCGCATCTGCGACTTGTAAAGGCCGTTCTCATTTTTCCCTCGCGTCGCGGTTTATCCGCGGCGCGGCGTCCCAGCATCAAGACCCGCGCCGCCCATGAAGGGCGCCGCTTCACGAGAAGCAAAAGTGCTCTAAGGCTGTCGCATCGCCGGCGGAGGCAGGGCGGGGAGCCTATCGAACTCGCGTTCCACGCGGGCCAGCTCGAGTTCTTCGAACAGCACCGCGGGGGCGACGATGCTCGTACCGACGGGCGTCAGCGAGTTGTAAACTTCGCGTTTGTCTCCGGCCGCCAGAATGCGTTTCAGTGCCCGCGTCTGGACGGGTTTGAACTCCGCCCCGCGGACCAGGGTCTCCTTGCCGGTTTCGGCGTCGACCTTGTAGGCGTACCGTGGTGGTCCGAAGTTTCCGCGCTGACCTTGTTCGAGGGCTGCGATTCGCAGGCCGTGAGGAAGCCCTTCCTCTTTGACGGCTTGCACAAACTCTTGCTTCAGCTCGGCGTCGGGCATGGCCTGCTCGTCGGCGACGTAGAGGCAGCCGATGTTGGCTTTCGGTTCGGCAAAGCCGCGACCGCGCGCATGACCGGTCGTGCCGTGGATTCTCTTGGTCGGTGCCCGCCCGGCGAGCAGCTTGTTGACGATGCCCTTTTCCACCAGGTCCACGCGGCGGGGGCGGACGCCCTCGTCGTCGAAGTCGTACGCGCCGGCGAGCACCTTTCCGTCGAACCGCTGTTGCGTCGGGTCGTCGTAGGCGCTGAAGGACCGCGGCAGAATGCGCAATCCGATCTTCTTCTCCAGGCTGGCGTCGACGATCCGTCCGCCGCCCAGCGGAACCGGTCGGGCGCACAAGCCGTCCGCCAACAACGTCGCCAGGACGCTCCCGGTGGCAACGGGATCAAAAAGCACCGGCCCGGTGTATTCCTCCAGAATGGGCGCCTCCGACAGGGCCACCAGCTTGACGCACATTTCGTCGAGGTCGACGGAGAGCTTCTCCAGCGCCGGAAGATCTTCGGTTGTCAGTCCTACATAGGTGCGCACGTCGTCGAGGTCCATGCCGTCGGCGGCCTGGAGTTTGGCGCGGTACTCCAGCATGACCCAGG